>JAUVOB010000200.1 GCA_030599405.1 Chloroflexota bacterium
CCTAGTGCATGGCTCTGACAGTCAGGAAACTGCGAATTACGAACTAGGTCTGTTTTTCGAGGTCGGCGAATTAGTTTCCTGGGATCGTGACATAGAGCCCTGGGTTCGCGAGTGACTTGGTCTCTGAACCCCTTATTGCGCAGGTTTATTGCATTCGTAGCACTACGTGGCCATCGCTCCAGAGCTCCTCTAAGTTATAGTATGCCCGCTTCTCTGGACTAAAGAGGTGTACGATTACGTCACCATAGTCTACCAGAACCCAACCGCTGGATGGCTCCCCTTCAGTTCCCCACGGAACGATTTCCGCCTTTTTCTTTGCGTCTTCCGTAATGCCGTCGGCTAATGCCTTCAGTTGGCGATCATTCTCCCCGTTGCAAATCAGGAAATAGTCTGTAAAGATAACTTCGTCCCTGATATCCAGAAGGATGACGTTACCGCCTTTTTTGTCAAGAATGGTGTCTACTAAAATATGTGCTAATTCGATCCCTTCCAGTTTTTACCTCCATGATTGTCTATATATCGGTGCGATTTTAGCATGAGTGACGTCTGATTGCCATACCGGGGTTGACCAACAAATGCACTCATCATAGAATGCGAAAATGAACTTACCAGACCGGCCATAGAAGTAGACATAAAGTATTACCTGTTGTTGGGTGGAGCTTGATCAGAACATAAGGGCCAGAAACAAGAAATGATCCCACAATATGATCAACATAGTCTCGAAGACGAGGTCTGGTCGGTTTCGGATCTTAACGCATACATCAAGGAGTTGTTTGACATCGATTACCGGCTCCGCGAATTGCTGGTGATTGGTGAAGTGTCAAACTTTTCGAGGGCGAAATCTGGACATGCATATTTCACTTTGAAGGATGATCGATCTCAGATTCGGTGTGTGATGTGGTCGACTTTCGCCAATCGTTCAGCCATTGAGCCTGTCGATGGCGATGCAATCATTGCCCAGGGGCGAATATCAGTCTATGAAGCGACGGGTCAATACCAACTCTATGTTGAACGCTTGGAACCGGCCGGTCGGGGTGATCTTGCCAAGGCATTTGAGCAGCTGAAAGAACGCCTAGCTGCGGAAGGGCTATTTGATCCCGTTCATAAAAGTCCGATTCCGACCTTTCCGGAGAAAATCGGGGTTGTGACCTCGGCGGATGCCGCGGCATTGCGTGATATTCGCAACGTCCTCAGGAGGCGCTGGCCCTTGGTTTCGGTATTACTCGCGCCTACGCTAGTTCAGGGAACAGATGCGCCCACCCAGATCGTACAGGCATTGCAGTGGCTAGATGGTCGCAATGACATCGATACAATAATAATCGCTCGTGGTGGTGGATCGATGGAAGATCTCTGGGCTTTCAATGATGAAGGTGTCGCGCGAGCGATATTCCGTGCGGCCCATCCCGTGATCGTCGGTGTCGGTCATGAGACCGATTTCACTATTGCGGATTTTGTTGCAGATTTGCGGGCCCCTACGCCTTCGGCCGCTGCTGAGCTTTCAGTGCCGGATAAAGCGGAGATGATGGATCACGTGCAAGGACTTAATCGGGACCTGGTCGGCGACATGATGGCGTTTATACACCGTCATAGAGTATATCTGAATGGATTGACGCGTTCCCTAAAGAACCTTAGCCCTCAGGGCGCCCTCGATTCAAAACGCCAGCACGTAGATTGGCTTTTCGGACGACTAGACCGGGCCATTGCCCAACACCTGGACCGAGCAAAAAGCCAGCTAGAAATCTCGCAAACTCGATTAGTGTCGGTTAGTCCAGTCTCTACCCTCCTAAGAGGATATGCCATTGTCAAGAAAAAAGAAGGGCCAATTGTGCGATCCGTTTCGGACGTGATCGAAGGTGATGAACTCGAAATCCATGTCGCTGATGGTGATTTCGATGTTACCGTCGAGTAGATGCAGATCTTAATATCTTGGACCAAGGAATAGCGAAAGATGAAAGAACAGGATCTAAAAGAACTCAAATTTGAGGCTGCGCTGCAGGAGCTTGAGGAGACCGTGACCCGGCTAGAGGGTGGGGATCTTGCCCTAGAGGAAGCGTTAGAATTGTTCGAAAGGGGTCAGATTCTAGCCGCCCATTGCAGCGTTCAGCTGGAGTCGGCTGCAATGCGAGTAGAGACGTTAACCGGAGATGGTGAGATTGTCGATATTTCGGCTGAGTAATTTCATTTTCATAGGAAACCAATCTAATCACCACCGACTCTCAAGGTTTTTTGCACATGAGCATCGTTCAATGGCGTCGGGTAAGCCAAGTGATATAATCTTCCGCTGTTGTCAAACGAGCCTGTACTATACATAATGTAGCTCAATAGGATGGATAGACCTTGTTTAAGGATATTCGAGATTCACTAAGTCGAACACGGCGATCTGTTTTTGGCCAGATCGTTAACGTGCTCGGAATGGGTGAAATAGATGATGAAACCTGGGAAGATTTGGAGGCTTTGCTGATCCAGGCCGATATGGGGATCGCGACGACGATGGATTTGATCGAGACCCTTCACAAGCGGGTTGACACCGAGGGTATGCATTCATCGGACCAGCTCCTTCAAGCGCTAAAAGAAGAGATGAGGGGTATTCTTACCGACAGTCCGGATTTCCAGTTAGAAGAATCCCGGCAACTGACCGTAGTGATGGTAGTAGGCGTCAACGGATCCGGAAAGACAACTAGCATCGGTAAGTTAGCCCATTATTACACCAAGCTTAACCGAAAGGTCATTATCGCTGCCGGTGACACTTTTCGCGCTGCGGCGATTGATCAGCTGCGGATATGGAGCGAAAGGGCGGATGTCCCGCTCATCGCCGGTCAGCCGGGGGGAGATCCAGCCGCGGTTGCTTACGACGGAATCCGAGCGAGTCGAGCGCGCGGATACGATTTGCTGTTTATTGATACCGCCGGTCGCCTGCATACGAAATTCAATCTAATGCTAGAATTGGAGAAGGTGTACGGTGTATGTCGCAAAAGCGTTCATGCGGCACCCCATGAAGTGTTGCTGGTACTCGATGCGCCGACAGGACAAAATGCCCTCACCCAAGCCGAGAAGTTCAAAGAGTCGGTCAATGTGACAGGCGTTGTACTTGCCAAGTTAGATAGCACGTCCAAGGGGGGTATGGTCTTTCCGATTTATCGTGAATTGGGCTTGCCAGTCCGGTTTATTGGAACTGGAGAGGGGCTCGAGGATCTGGCGCCCTTTGATGCGGACCTCTTTATCGACAGCCTATTCGAAGCCTGACCTTCAGACGAATTAGCATGAACATGGAAACGCGGCTTGTAGAATAGGGGATTATCGCGTATACATGCAGACGGAGTTTTCACCAAAGAATCGTATCGACAGGAGTGAAAAAATGGAAGATTTAATTGCCCAGCTAGACAGATATCAAGAGACCGTCGATAACTTACGGGGGCGTCTTTGACATTACCACCAAGATTGAGAAATTAGCGGAGCTGGAAAAAACAACCCTTCAACCTGGTTTCTGGGATGACTCCCCAAAAGCCCAGGGATTTATGCGGGAGCTGACTACTCTTAGTGCGGAGATTAATAAGTGGGACCGGCTGAGCCAAAGGCTTGCAGACGCTCGCGAGCTCGCGGAACTTGATGATCCAGATATTAACGATGAGATAGCCTTGGAAGTACGGGTGCTGTCGAAGGCCATCGACGAATTGGAGTTCCAGACTCTATTCTCTGGCGAGTACGATGATGAGTCCGCCATTCTGGCTATTCACGCTGGGGCGGGTGGGACGGAAGCCCAGGATTGGGCCCAGATGCTCCAGCGTATGGTCGCACGGTGGGCTGAGTCGCGTGGTTACAAAACTGATGTCCTCGACGTGAGCCCAGGTGACGAGGCGGGTCTTAAGAGTACTCTTATGTCTATTGACGGGAATTACGTCTACGGTCGTCTGAAATCCGAAAGAGGAGTCCACAGGCTGGTTCGAATATCACCGTACGACGCATCTAACCGCCGGCATACTTCGTTCGCCAAGATCGAGGTTTGGCCGGATGTGGCGGAAGAAATTAAGATTGACATTGATACCAACGATCTTCGGATAGACCGGTTCAGAGCGAGTGGAGCCGGAGGACAGCATGTTCAAAAGAACGAGACGGCGGTCCGTGTCACGCATATGCCGACAGGTGTCGTTGTATCATGCCAGAACCAACGCTCGTTGACCCAGAACCTCGAAACAGCTATGAAGATCCTGAAATCCCAACTATTCGACCTGGAGAGACGAAAACAAGAGGCCGAAATCGCCGCTTTGAAAGGCGAAGATGTCGATGCAGGGTGGGGAAATCAGATCCGATCCTACGTATTACACCCCTATAAGATGGTGAAGGATCACCGGACGAACTACGAAACCGGGAATGCGCAGTCAGTACTCGATGGCAAACTGGACG
>JAUVOB010000316.1 GCA_030599405.1 Chloroflexota bacterium
ACCACGATAATCACCGCCTATAGCTTATGTTCAATCATTGGAATGAAGGGTTTCTATAGAGTCCTGTTCTTATATATGGGATGGTAGAGAACGACTACCCTACATATGGGGAGACAGTCTTTTAAGTTAACCGTAATCTCCCACGACTTATCCACGGAAATCAACACTTATCCACAACTTTCCCCATCTTATCCACAGAAAAAGAAAACCGGCTATTGATATAGCCGGCCTGAAGGATGTGAGTCTGCCCAGACTCAGTTAATGTCTCAGACAACTGGGTTACACAGGTTTCAGACTTTATGAAGGGGCATTATCGTAGAGCGCCGCCTTGATCTGCAAGATGTCTCTCCGTATATTTGCATCGGTTTCGCGAAGCTCTGATATTTTCTCATACCCATACAGAATGGTCGTATGGTCGCGTTTGCCTAATCTTTTACCAATTTGGGGATATGAGAGTTCGGTCTCGGTCCGAACCAGATACATGGCCATTTGTCGAGGGAAAGCAATGGTCCGGCTTCGGCTATTGCTTTGCAGAGAATCAACCGTCACTCTGTAATAGCCGGCAACCGTGTTGATAACATGCTCTGGCGTGATCTCTTCTGAATGGTAGAGTAGCTCCGATAAAGCCATATTGACCAACTTGTTGTCTATGGTGCTGCCGGTCAGCTGGGCATAGGCGATGACCTTGTTTAGAGCTCCTTCCAATTCACGGATACTCCTGCGCACGTGCTGAGCAATGGTATCCAACACCTCGTCGGGGACGTCGACACCGCTTGATTCAGCCTTCGCCCTCAAGATAGCCATACGCGTTTCAATGTCTGGCAACTGCACATCTGCCATCAAGCCCCATTCGAAGCGAGATTGCAGCCTTTCTTCAAGGGTTACCATGGCCTTTGGCGGCCGGTCACTGGATAGCACAACCTGCTTCCCGCGACTGTGAAGATCATTAAAGGTGTGGAACAGTTCCTCCTGCGTACTTTCTTTGCCGGCGATAAATTGGATATCATCGATCAACATGATGTCGACGGTTCTGTATCGTTCGCGGAACTCGGCCATATTCTGGCTCCGAATCGACTGAATCAATTCGTTGGTAAAGGTTTCTGACGTTACATAGCAGACCTTATACCCATATTCCCTGCAATAATGGCCGATGGCATGCAATAGGTGGGTCTTACCCAAGCCAACGCCACCATAAATGAAGAGGGGGTTGTAGGTTGAACCCGGTTGTTCGGCTACTGAGAGAGCCGCCGCATGCGCTAAACGGTTGCTCTGGCCTACGACAAAAGTTCCGAACGTATACCGCTGGTTGAGATGACCATTAATCCCGGAATCGATGATAGACTGCCTCGAGTTTCTTTTCTGACTGTCAGAGTTCAGAACCGGAGGGGCCGCGACGATTATCTCATCAGACCAGACCACGAAACGAGCCGCAACCGGTTCGCCAACAATGGACGACAGCGTGCGGTTGATGGTTTCCTTTAGACGATAATCGAGCCAATCTTTCGCGTAATCGTTCCGAACGCCTATTACGTATTCGCCATCCTCATTCGCAAGCAAGCGTGCATCCTTAAGCCACGTGTTGAATGTGGCTCGTGTCATCTGTAGCTCGAGTTCACCAAGGGTTGCTATCCAAGCCGTCTCTGCATTCATGTTTCTATGTAGCCACCTTTTCTTGAGTACTGGTTCATCAAAGCCAGATGTTCGATGTTGCTATCATCAACTGTCTGGAACAATTGGAAGCGCCTATCGACTGGACAACAATCAACGACCCGTATTACCGACAAGTACATCTCAAGATAAGATCTTAACACCAGGCAACCCAAAACATGGGACCGGCGACCATGCACCACAAAACAGCGGTTTTGTTATACGTGAGATCAATTATCTGCCGTTACTTAGCTCACTCCGACCCACCGGCGCGTTGGGTACCCCCCCAACTTCCTAGTTTTGACACGGCTGGCGATGTAAACGGAATGGAGTCGCAAACGACTGTAGTACGAGGGTACTATACGAATCTACTATTTCATTCTAACAGAGCCGGGTGAAGTGATCAATGAAAATTGACGTAACAAGTCTTAAAAGGTCCGATCTTTTTAGAAAGGCCCAACCTTAAAGATGACTAAGCTTTAAGGAAGGAAAAAGCAAGATAATTGATCCCATATTCTTGGGCTCTGTAATCATCAGCCCGCCAGATATATGGGTGATAACCTGGACTTTTTTGAATCTATTCCAATTGCCGATGACAACAAGGTGAGACAAGATACACGGTCATGGTACTCTGCCAATGCAACGATGTGTATTAGGCAAATTCTGGACCTTAACTGACTTTCCCTTTGTCTGTCACCCGATTATGGACGAGCCAAAAGCAATGCGCTAGCCCAATCTGCCCGGCGTATGTTGGCGAACCTTCTTGACAATACCCAGTGTATCAGAATAGAATGCGAATCAGTGGGAAGGCTCGGTTCTCGCCGACCTGGCACTCAGACCCTGACGACACATGGAGGCACATCATGAGTGTTATTAAAGTATCCGCCCGGTCGCGTACCGCCTCAGTGGCTGGTGCAATAGCAGGGGTTATTCGGGAATCAGGAAAAGCGGAAGTACAGGCAATTGGTGCAGGGGCTGTAAACCAAGCCGTTAAGGCCATCGCCATTGCTACCGGCTATATGGCCGAAGAGGACGTGCACGTGGTCGCCGTCCCTTCCTTTACCGAAGTACTCATTGATGGACAGGAAAGAACCGCGATCAGAATCTTGGTGGAGCCCCGATAGATTAACCCTGGAAACCTGTGTCACTGAACGCGAGACGATCAGGGAAAGTGGAACCCGACACGGCTAGGATTAACCGGTGAGACGATATATGCTGTCTATGCGCGATCCCCAGTGACGGATGTTGATTCGATTTGTTCTCTATGGCCTTGGGGGATGGTGTGGAGAAGTCGTATACACGGCCCTAACGGATAGCGTACCCAAACGAGACTGGCGACTGGTAGGGACGACCTACCTCTGGATGTTCCCCATTTATGGGCTCATTGCCATTTTCTATGAGCCGGTACACGATCTAATTCGAGATGTGCCTGTACTCGGCCGGGCGTTGATCTGGTCGCTGGGTTTTACCACTGTCGAGTTCATCACTGGTTGGCTGATAAAACG
>JAUVOB010000139.1 GCA_030599405.1 Chloroflexota bacterium
GGGCAAGTGGATGAGCTCGAATCAATCATAAACCAGACCGCCGTCCAACTTATATCATCACAGACCTGCGGCGGGATCCCTGGCGATCAAATACCGAACAATACTTATGGTTACGGTCGAATAGATGCCCTATCTGCAGTGATGGGCAATTTCGCATCGCTTTCATTGACAAAAAGCATATTACCAGCGACTCATCTGAAACCTGGTGATTTTATCACCTACACAATCGCTATAACAAACAGCGGGAATGTGACAGCTTCAACGACTATCACCGATACCTTCGACTCAGAACTGATAAATCCAGTGTGCAACGGCGTTCCAGGAAATCTGGCAGACCAGCAGGATATCGGCGCAGCTTCATCGATGGTTTACCATTGCATCTCACATGTGAATCCCGCGCTCTCTATTGAAATTGATAAAGTGGTTGATAATCCAGCGCCAATAGTTGGTACGGCGGTTACCTATACGATTACTGTAACAAATCCCAACTTGTCAGCGGCAATAGAGAATGTGATTGTCACCGATCTAGATGTCGGCACATGCACGCCCGAGCTTGCAACTCCAATTCAGCTCGATCCATTGGCTAGCCAGGTATACATCTGTCCAAATGTTGTGCCTATTGGCGATGTAACAAATACAGCCGAGGTCACCGGCGAAGTACCAATCGATAATATCGCCATAGCATCAGCGCCTGAAGATGAAAACAGTCCAGTATCGAGCAATACGGTTCACAGTCCAGCGCAACTCTTCGCAAGTGACTCTGCTTCATTGACTGTATTCTGGCCAGAGGAATACTGGAACTGGATCCCCATCCTATTTGGGGAATAAAGCAAAGCATCTTGGACTGTATGGTGCGGATTAGCGGTTCTTGCATTCAACACTGGTCATCCAGAAAGTTTCGGAATTGGTTTTGATGAGCCAGAAAGACAGCCCATGATGATCAGCTGTAGACCCTTGACCATCTATTAATTTCTAAGTACCTCATCTCTATCAATGGCCTGTCTGTCCAGGTATCAATCATGAAATGTGTCATTCTTGCCGGTGGACGAATAACTGAAAGCGACCCACTATTCCAGTATACAGGTGGCAAACCTAAGGCTTTGATCAAGCTCGGTGATAAGACACTTCTCGAGTGGGTTATCAAGGCGATGCGGGAATCGAGCTGGGTAGATGAGATCGCCGTAGTCGGTGTCGAACGCCCAAATAGCATTAAGGCTGATTTCCCCGTCCATTTCCTTCCTGACCACGGTAGCCTCGTCTCGAATGGATTTGCGGGAATAGCGTGGGCACGCCAGCGGAACCCCGAAGCATCGTCAATACTGTTCTGCAACGCCGATATACCGGCAATTACTGGAGCGTTGGTAGACGAGCATATCTCTGCCTGCCGTCCCTTTGACAAAGTGGCCTATTACGCCTTTGTAACGCGTCAGACGATGGACAAGCGTTTTCCCGGTGCTAGACGCACCTATACGCGCCTTGACGGAGGGGATGTTGCTAGTTGCGATCTGGTAATCATACGACCGGAGCTAGCAGACACTGATCGCCGCTTGTGGGATTCTCTAGAAAACGTGCGAAAGCATCCATGGAAAGTGGCCCGGATCGTGGGAGCTCGCACACTTGTCACTCTGATGCTCGGACAACTGACTATTTCAGATATCGAGAGCACAGCGGAGCGAATTCTCGGTAAATCTGTGAAAGTGATAATAAGTGACCGGGCAGAGCTCGCGATGGATATCGACAAGCCGGCCCACTTAGAGCTGATGCGTGCTGAGTTCGAGTATCCAACTGGCACTACCTAGAACACGTATATACTGTATGCTATACTTCGCTCGAGGACCTCAGGTCAATTCGAAGCCGGTTGTGGAGCCGTCTTCAATAGTGGTTACAGATAAATATCTCGCAGTCTCGATTCGTTTAGTTACCAGAGCATTCAATTCTGATGACCCTTCGCTATTACTACGATGATGCGTACAGAATGTCCTTTCAGGCTGATGTGCTTGAGAGGGCCGAGCATGATGACCAACCGGCGCTCGTACTCGATGGTACATACTTCTATCCGACCTCAGGTGGACAACCTTTCGATTTGGGCTCAATTAATGGTTCGAATGTGGTGAACGTACTGGTCCGTCCTGGTGATGGAGCCATTCTTCATGTTTTGAACAAACCCATAGCAGCAAAGAGGATATCGGCAGAGATCGATTGGAGTCGGCGGTTTGATCATATGCAACAGCACAGTGGTCAACATATCCTCTCCCAAGCCTTCTTGAGGGCTTTGGGAGCTGGAACAGTCAGCTTTCACTTAGGTGCAGATACCTCTACCATTGATCTCGATCTGACCCAGATGGATGAGGAAGGCGCCAGCTCTGTTGAACGGCTGGCGAATCAAATCGTATGGGAGAATCGCGCCATCGAAAATCGAACCGTTACGCGCCAGGAGGCGATGGAAATTCCCATGCGCAAGAAGCCTCCCTTTGAGGGTGACAGTTTGCGGTTGGTAATGATTGCCGACTTTGATGTATCCGCTTGCGGCGGGACTCACGTTGCTAGAACTGGCGAAGTTGGATTGATCAAGATAATAGGATGGGAACGTCGCCGCAACCAGATCCGAGCAGAATTTGTTTGCGGGAGCCGAGCCTTATTGGATTATCGAGTAAAGAACCAAGTTGTACGAAATTTAAGCGCTGTATTCACCACGGGTTATTGGGAGCTCGAAAGCTCGGTTGAGCGCCAGATTGACGAGACGTCAGAGCTTCGTCGCCAACTTCGGAGATGTCGAAAGACACTGATAGATTACCAGGTTGCCGATATACTAAACGAAGCAGAGGGTATCGAACACGACCGTCCGATAGTCAAGGTATTTACTGATGTTACAACAAAAGAGCTGCGGATTATTGCCAATCAGCTTATCGCAGAGAAACAGATAGTGTCACTTCTGGCATCCGTAGGAGACAAGACTTCTCTGGTGTTTGCTAGAAATGAGGATTCTTGGGGCGACATGAACGCGCTGATAAAAGACGCCTTTATCTTGCTAGGCTCAGGTTCGGGCGGCGGTTCACCAACCTTCGCCCAGGGTAGCTGTGATGTAAAAGAAATCAGCAAAGTAAATGACGCCCTCAACACTCTCAGGTTGCAACTATGATTGGAAAAGTTGCGGGGTATTTATCTCGCAACTTCGATCTCTGTTAATCAGATCATAAGTCTTTAGACTCAAATGCCGCGCTAAGGGATTAATACACGAAGAGGCCGATGAAAGAGATAGTTAAGGGGATATTCGTTGAAACTGAATTCGATGGAGTGAACGTCGGGGCAATCCAGGTAGAAGATGAGTTATTCTGCATAGATAGCCCATCCTTTCCTCGGGATGCTAGACGTTGGACAACCTTTCTGGGTAGTATTCACTCAAAACCGGCTCGATTTCTTATCCTGACCGATTGCAACGGAGACAGGGTGCTTAATGTCCGCTGGCTTAATGCACCTCTGATCATGCATCAACATGCGGCCGAGCAGCTTGGCGAGCTCAAAAGACGTTATCCTCAGGAGTGGCTAAAAAGCTTGAGCGTGCGAAATCCGGCCGCTGGAAAGGAGCTAAGTAGTAGCCCGGTCGAACGTGTATCTTTGAGTTTCAGCAAGGAGATGAAAATCATTGGCGATGGCATGACGATAGTACTGCGACACGAACCCGGACCGACCTCTGCATCATCCTGGATACTCATTCCTGAACGTAAGATACTCTTTGCTGGGGATTCTATTGTAGTCGGCACACATCCACTAATAGCCAATATGCACAGCGGGCAATGGATCGACAGCCTACACAGATTAACAGCGCTTGGCGATGCGATCGATGTAATAGTCCCAGGCCGGGGTCCGCTGTGCGACGCTCGCTCGGCGACACCGATTCTGGAATACTTGCTGCAGATTCGCAGTACAGTTCAGGAACATTTAGATGCGGGTAAGTTGCAAGAGTCGCTTTCGGATTATGCGGACGACTTGGTAGACTATTTCCCTGTCGGGTCATTGCCAATTGATTGGATAAAGGGTCAGATTGTTCGTGGGCTTGAGCGTGTTTACCAAGAGCTTATTGTCGAGGATTACATGGAATCGACAGTTTTTGAGCAGGCGTGATATTATTTATCGTGTGGTTCTGTCTAAGATGTTGAATCAAGGGAGTTGTGGTTATGGTTAATCTATCAAACTCGGCCGCTGAAAACCTAAAGATCGTTCCCTTTTTCACCCACCTCAGTCAAACCGAAACAAGTAACCTCGCTAATCGATTGGTGGAGAGGCGGTTCAATTCGGGTCAGATTATCTTCCACATGGGAGATCCGGCGGGTTTACTTTACATAATCACAAGCGGTAAAGTGAAAATCGCCTACGCCTCGAGTGATGGACAGGAAGCAGTCTTGGCGATCCTGGGCGCAGGAGACTTCTTCGGGGAACTGGCTTTGTTAGACGACTCACCTAGATCCGCATCGGCCGAATCTCTTGAGTCGACCCAGATGCTCACCTTACACCGTGATGAATTTCTGGGCTTCATCGACAACAACCCAGCATTCTCCCGCCAGGTGCTCAACGTATTAGCCCGTCGAATCCGTCACCTCAACAATCAGATCAGCGACATCTTCTTCCTAGATCTGCCGGCACGTCTCGCACGAACATTGCTCCATCTCGCCGATCAGCACGGCAAACCGACCGAAGAAGGTACTGTAATTGACATCTCGCTTACCCAGACCGACCTGGCTGAGATGACTGGCGCCACGCGGGTAAGCATCAACAAAGCACTCGGAAGGTTCCGCCGTGAAAATTGGGTCAATGTTGAAGGACGTACAGTCACGGTTCTCGACCCGGATGCTTTGGAAAACCTCATTCATATATCGGGCGGTTAGGCTGAAGCTCGCCCCAATCAACGATGCCGATTGGCAGCAGAGAACACTGCTAATTCGGGAAAATAATGGCCTAATAGCATCAAGAATCCTACCATAGCAAGTGGAAACCGATTTAACGCTTCAGACAGCCATCGCTTCGTGTTACAGCCATGATGCGGCCGAGCGATGGCAGCAGTTGCTCATTGAAACGCCTCCCAACTGGGCCGTACTGGCTGATTACGCTTCTGACTTAGGACTAGCCCCACTCCTATACGACACGATCAGGCGCTCCGACGAATCCCTCATACCGGTCGAAATCCTCTCTGACCTGAGAAAGCACTACTACGATACGGCCGGACACAATCTACTGATTCTGCGGGAACTGGTCGCTGTACTGAGGTCATTCGATGCCGCAGGTATAGCTGTTGTTGTCCTAAAGGGGGCGGCATTGATACAGGATGTCTACGAGAGATTAGCCTA
>JAUVOB010000072.1 GCA_030599405.1 Chloroflexota bacterium
AAGGGATAGCGCCCGGTTAGGAAGAGCAGAAATCTAGCCGCATGGTCTGAATGGTGACAGCAGATACGGTGTCGATAATAATTTGAGCCACGATGACAGCTTTCCTAGAGGAAATCACTCATGACGAATCCGAATAAGACAATCAGCGACGAGAAGGATCGCTGGTCGCGTGACACCCTGAAACCCATCTTAGACAGTTTCCCTGAGAGAAAGAAATCATTTAGGACAAGTTCAGAGATACCGGTTGAACGTCTCTATGTGCCGAAGAGATGGGATCCAGATTACTTGACCGATCTTGGATTTCCCGGCGAATATCCATTTACCAGGGGTGTTCAGCCTACTTTGTATCGTGGTCGCTTTTGGACGATGCGCCAGTACGCTGGATTTGGCTCAGCGGCCGAATCAAACGAACGCTTTAAATACCTGCTGGATAAAGGCCAAACGGGCCTGTCAGTAGCCTTCGATCTACCCACCCAGATCGGTTACGATGCCGACGATTCCCTGGCGGAGGGTGAGGTGGGCCGAGTGGGCGTTAGCATTTCTACGTTGGATGACATGGAAATCCTTCTGGCGGGAATTCCTCTCGAGAAGGTCAGCATTAGCATGACCATCAACGCGACCGCCGCCATCTTGCTAGCTATGGTCGTCGCCTTGGCTAAACGCAGGGGAGTACCGATCAAGGCGCTACGGGGGACGATACAAAACGATATTTTGAAGGAATATGTTGCCAGAGGTACGTATATCTTCCCCCCTGGTCCGTCGATGCGACTCATTACCGATGTCTTTGCTTACTGTACTCGTGAAATTCCTCGCTGGAACACGATTTCTGTCTCTGGATACCATATTCGTGAGGCCGGTAGCACGGCTGCCCAGGAGATAGCCTTCACCCTAGCCAATGGTATTACCTACGTCCAGGCTGCGGTTGATAGGGGCCTCGATATTGACAGTTTTGCCGGACAGATCTCCTTTTTCTTCAACGTACACAATAACTTTTTTGAAGAGATAGCGAAATTCCGGGCGGCTCGGCGCCTATGGGCACGAACGATGAGGCATCGTTTCGAAGCCAACGATCCGAAGAGCTGGCGTCTACGTTTTCACACGCAGACCGCGGGAAGCACGTTAACGGCCCGCCAACCCGAGAATAATGTGGTCCGTGTCGCCATCCAGGCCCTGGCTGCCGTCTTAGGTGGAACGCAGAGCTTGCATACCAATAGCCGAGATGAAGCACTGTCTCTGCCAACCGAAGAATCGGCTCGAATAGCTCTGCGTACTCAGCAGGTCATCGCCTATGAAAGTGGGGTTGCAGATACTATCGATCCTCTGGCAGGATCGTATTATCTGGAGTATTTGACCGATGAGCTCGAGAAACGCGCCGAAGAGTATCTCGACGAAATAGATCGGATGGGCGGTATGCTCAAAGCAATCGAATCGGGCTACGTACAGCGCGAGATACAGGAGGCGGCCTACGCCTTCCAAAAGGACCTTGAGCGGGGCGATGAAGTCACTGTAGGCGTAAATCGATTCACCGAAGAGGAAGATACGCCGATCTCTTTACTCGAGCTAGATCCCAACATCGGAATAAAGCAACGCGAGCTCTTAGCTAAGCTGCGTAACTCGAGAGATCAACTGAAAGTTGAGCAGATGATGGATGATGTAGAAGCAGCGGCCGTCAGCAGCGAAAACATGATGCCCATCATTATCCAATGTGTAGAAAACCAGGTTACTTTAGGTGAGATCTGCGCTGCGCTTCGCCGGGTATGGGGGGAATACCGCCCTGCTCAGACGGTGTGACGTAACATTGATGATGGAATCATTGGCTTTGATAGGGGACCAATCGGGATAATGGAATGATTAAAAAGATAAGTCATATCGCGATCGTCGTGCCAGAACTCGACGAGGCGCTATCTTTCTGGGTGGAAACATTGGGCCTGCCACTAGAGTACGTCGAGCATGTGCCTGACCAGGATGTAGATGTCGCCTTCTTGCCGTCAGGCGACAGCGAGATCGAGCTACTGGAACCGATTGGACGCGATAGTGGAGTTGCCAGATTTTTGGAGAGACGTGGTCCAGGTATACACCACATCTGCTTTGAGGTTGATGATATCGACCAGATGCTGGTTCGAATGAGGGAGGCGGGCGTGCCCTTGATAGACGAAACGCCGACGATCGGCACGGGCGGAAAGAAGATCGCTTTCATCCATCCTAAAGGCACCGGTGGCGTATTGGTGGAATTATACGAAATCACCGCAGAAGAGACTGCGCGCCGTCGAGAAAGATTGAACGATATGCGGCGAAGGCTGCTTCGGAGACGCCGTGTCTACGCGGCCGGAATCATTGGTTTTTTCTCAGGCTTGAGAACGCCCGGTGATGGGCAAAACGAGAATGGAGGGCATTTCTCGTGATAGATCTGAATCAATCAGACCAGGTCTGAATCTTTCAGAATAACGCTGAATCAATCAGCCAAAGTGCTGAAAAAGACGAACCGCCCCCTTGGGGGAAAGGGGCGGTTCCATTCTGCTCGCACACCAGGAGGGAAGTGCTTTGAGCAATTATTCGGGTTGATGCCAAATCGAGGGAGGGGAAGGCATTCCCTAGGCTTGGTCAGAGCTGTTCCAGTCGCGTTTCTCTCGTGCCAGTTTGGGGAGGAGTTCCTCTTAGCTGACCAAACCTAACCGTATCATAGCTGACAAACATAAACAAAGCATTACATAATTCTTAGCAGAAAATGAGAAAACAACCCAAGCACTACCGCGGGGGGTGAGTTTAGGCATTTCAAATGCGGACTTCTACCCAGGCTGATCCCCCTTGAAAAGTTTCAGCCACTCCACTATCTCAGCGTCGCTTAGCTCTGGATCGGTGGCCGGTTCAACAAAAACATCTCGTGCCCCGACCTTGTCGATCGATTGGGCATATGCTTCCGAAGACAACCATATCACTTTTCTTTTCTGGACCTCGGCTATCACTTCGCGATCATCCGTTACCACTGTGTATTCGGATGGATTATCTAACCGGCGGATTCTGGAAGTAAGCAGGTCATCGGCTGTCCGGTTGGCTGAAGCGAAAATCACCTTCACATTACTCGTTGACAAAAGACGGTTTTCGCCGCCGGGCAACCCACCATCGAATACGACCGTAACCTTCCGCTTGCTGCTTCCCGCGGTCCACCTTCGTAAGAGCAACACCAACTCGGCTTCATCATTTGGATCCCCAAGTGTTATGGTTGCCATCTTGGCGATGAGGTTGTGTCCATCGATTAAATAATGCATAGGGAAACAATTATCAACCTGAAAGAGTAAAAAGCAACAATCTCCCTTAAAGGGTTCAGCCCCGATCTAGGAGGGGAAGACCGGGGCTGAACAGTTGTTTGGCGACTTCGAGGCTGATATTAACTCAACTTGCTGAGTTTAATCTGAAATCACGATGAGTGCTTCTTAAGTTTCAGGAAAAGCCAACTTATTATGCTGGTTGACTCTTCCATCAATTGAGAATCAGACCCTGCATTGCATCCATAACTGTTTATGCTAAGATCTCGCCTGGGGAAAAGTCTTGTGCAAATTCGATAGGTGAGTCATGAGTGAAGAACTCCTAACAAGAGCAGAAATCCTGGGTGGTCTAATTCGAGAGGCACGTCTGAATGCCGGGTATTCAGTTGCTGAATGTTCGGCCGTTCTTGGCAAACGACCTTCAGATTACGACGCGCTTGAGAATGGTGACATTACACCTTCATTACCGGAACTCGAGGTTTTGGCCGTGAATCTCAGAGTGCCGATGGCACACTTCTGGGGAAATGCTCCCGCCATCGAGCGTACAGAAATGGAATACGCTAATTACCTCTCCTTGAGACAGATGATGGTCGGTGCGGTGCTAGGACAGGTCAGGATCAAAGAAAAATTGACTGTGGACGAGTTGGCTGAAGAGACCGGCATTGCCGCCGATGTGATCTTTGCATATGAGTCGGGAGCTGAACCCATACCGTATTTCGAGCTTGAGATGTTAGCGACAAGACTGGGCGCTTCTATAAAGGTATTCGTGGACGACGAATACGGGCCCCTTGCCGAAAACGAGGCAGAGCGCGAACTGGAAAGACGGTTTATTGACTGGTCGCCACAGATGAAGATGTTCATAACGGATTCGAGGAATATCGCCTACCTGGAAACAGCGATGCGTCTTAGTGAGATGGACGCCGACAAACTTCGGAGCATTGCAGAAGGTATTCTTGAAATAACCCTATAGAACATTGAATGCAATAGGGCTGAAATGTCAGTGGAAATTAAACGGGCAGCATGGAGCACTTCGCTGCCCGTTTTGAGTTTCTCGGGCAATAGAGACCTTTGCTATGAAAGTTGATGGTGGAGACATACCATGAATTCTGATCCTGCTGTGACGCAAGATAATCAGAGCCCTGATTCTATGAAAGAGGAAGGTCTTGACCTGTTCCGCCGAGGCGCTCGCGATGAAGCATTATCTGTATTCGCAAAGGCCGCAGAAGCATATTCTCTAGAAGGTGATGCAGCCGGGGAAGCCGAGATGCTTAATAATATGGGAGTAATCTATCGGTTGAACCGAGATTGGTCGGCGGCTCTTAATGCGCTAAACGATGCTGAAGTTGGATTTCGGGAAGCGGGCGATGATAGACGTCGTGCCCAAGTGATGGGAAATACCGGTGACCTATGTGCATCTATGCGTACGTATGACGATGCAGCCGGCTATTACTCTGAAGCATCGGAGCTGTTGGCCTCAGCAGGTGAAGGTGATATGCAAGGCCAGGTGTTGCGAGCATTTAGCCTGATGCGAATGCGGCAAAGGCGATGGATTGAAGCAATAGACCTGATGGCTTCGAGTATTAATGTCCGAAACCATCCTTCGTTTGCCCAGAGGTTGCTGCACGTTCTGCTCCAGTTCGCCCGGAAACTGCTTGGAACCCGATAACATTAGCCAGCGTACATAAAGCCAGTATGTCGAGAGACCCCGCGTGCTACACGCACAAACCTGTTTGGTATAATGAGTTTGATTTAGGGGCATGACCTAAGAGTTCGCGTATGGATGGGCAAGTACGAGAGTCTGACAAGTTAACCCGAAAAACTAAGTTTATCTATGGGCTTGGAGACTGGGGTACATCGGCCACCACTGCCGTTCGCAACCTCTACTGGTTGTTCTTCATGACCAACGTTGTCGGCCTTGACGCCTCCATAGTCGGCGTCGTCATTCTCATAGGTAGGATTTGGGATAGCGTAAACGACCCCATGATTGGCATGATCAGCGATCGGATTAACACCCGTTGGGGCAGACGGAGACCCTTTTTACTCTTTGGCGCTATCCCCTTTGGATTATCCTTTTTCCTCCTGTTTTTGAGGCCGCCGATCAGCGATCCCGTTCTATTGGCTGTCTATTTCGGGATTGTGTATCTGCTCTTTGACACCATGTACACCGTCATCAACGTGCCCTATTCGGCCTTAACGCCGGAACTCACCGAGGATTATGACGAGCGTAGTACCTTGGCTGGCTGGAGGATCGCCATTGCCATGTTGGCCGCCCTCATCGCCGGGGCTACTTTTCAAGTCCTGGCTGAGAACGTCATCAGCCCGCTGCTCGACGAACCATTGGGACAAAGCGGTTCGCTTCGGGCTGGATATGCAATTACGGCCGCCATCTGGTCGATTACTCTGATGATCCCACCGCTCATTCTATTCAAAACGATCCGGGAGCCTAAGCGAGTCCCCCCAGACCGGGATCGGATTCGGCTCTGGAGAACCTTTCTGGATGTTTTCAGCAATCACCCGTTTCGAATTGTATCCATAGTCTATCTTCTCACCTTTACTACGGCAGATATCGTGACAACGGTCATGATTTTTTACCTTATTTTCTACCTGGGGGCCAGCACCCTTTTCGCTAGCCTAATTGTTGGACTTGTATTGGGACTGGCATTTATCACGATGCCACTGACAGTCCGCTTGATGCACAGATTTGGTAAAAAGAGCAGTTTTATCGCCGCCATGTCGATTTATATCATCGTCCTCATCGCTATATATCTGGCTCCCCCTGGTGGATTCGCATACATAGTGATCGCGGCTCTCTTCGCCGGCTTCGGTTATGGAGCGATGAATGTGATTCCCTGGGCCATGGTCGCCGATGTTATCGAAGAAGACGAGCTCAGGAGCGAGAAAAGGAGAGAGGGGCTATACAGTGGCTATCTGGTTTTCTTCCGTAAGTTGGCCGCCGCTATCACGTTATTTGCCGTGACCGGGATTCTCGCTATTACGGGCTTCGTCGAGTCTACGACGGGGACGGTCGAATATGTTGAGCAACCAGCTAGCGCACTGAATGCATTGCACATTCTCGTTAGTGTCGTGCCAGCCATCATGTTGGTTGTGGCCATCATCGTCGCCACACGATACCCCCTGGATAGAGAAAGGCACCGGGAAACTCTAAAGCAATTGGAGAAGCAAAGAGCCAGGCAATTTGTCAGAGAGCAGCATTCTGAAGCCGAGTGAAATGACAGAAACGTTAAGCAGTGAACTGGAGCTCTTTTCGGTTCTTAGGGATGATGTTGAAGCCATTCAAAGACCAGAGAAAGCTGCCATCCTCAGCGATCTCTACAACGGACTACCACTCGGCGTTTACACTGCGATGCGTACATACGAGCATTGTAAATTCCTACATCTGGAAGAACATCTTGCTCGTCTTGAGGAGTCCATGGCAGCGTTGGAGTGGGATTATCAGCTAGACAGGAGAGCGCTGCGATATGCCCTGCACCACGTCTGTACAGCCTACAAACAGCCCGACGCCAGGGTGCGCATCGATGTTTTGGCCGCAGGAGAGATCCAACTCGCTACTGGTAGCCGTGTGCTGATATCCCTGTTGCCCTTTGCACCGATTCCAGATAGCGTCTATCAGAATGGTGTCAAGGTCCGTGTTGAAGCGGCGCTACCCCGAATCCAACCTGAAGTAAAAAAAGCTGAATTCGCCGTTACGCGCCGCAAGTACCTCGAGAGCGATCCCACACGATATGAATGCCTCATTATCGACGCTAAC
>JAUVOB010000431.1 GCA_030599405.1 Chloroflexota bacterium
GCAGGCATTGCTGCTCGTTTCAACTCCTGATGGTGATCAGTCGTTGGCACGATTGCAAGTATATGGAAATACTTCTGTTGCCGTAGATAGGGCAACGGCTCCTCGATTCTCATCAGGCTCATCCGAACACAATCTAGATATTGTTATCAGTGGGGGACGATTACTCCTTAGTATTCCCCGACTAGAGGAAATACCCTTGGTGGTCGGGATAGATTATCCTCAAGGCAGAAGTATCATTCGCGAGCCAGGTCAATATTCGATATTGACCACGAATTCAGAAACACAATTGGCTGTTTTGCAGGGTGAGGCGGAGATCGTTACGGACCAGGAGCAGCTTACCTTATCTATTGATCAGAGAGTGATAATACCAACCGGCGGCAAGCCGGTAGGTCCATTAGATTCTGAGAGGGATCTGATCCGAAACGGGGATTTTGGCAGTGGATTTGATGAGTGGGTAGTATTGAGTCCCAACCTCGAGCTACCAGAGCAGCCTACGGTCGAAATCAAGATTGACAATCAAGAAGGCGAACCGACCTTGAACTTCCGACGGCTGGGCATAGGCCATGCCGACAGTGGTATTCGGCAGATCGTTGATCAGGATGTTACAGATTTTGACGATCTTCGTCTTGCCCTTAGCTTGCGGATAAGCGAACAGAGCCTAGGTGTATGTGGCGAGCAAGGTAGTGAATGCCCGCTAATGGTGCGACTTGACTACGAAGATGTGACTGGCGTCGACCAGACCTGGCTCCAGGGATTCTATGCGCAAGGTACCACGGGTCCAACTACGCCTGATGTCTGCATTACCTGCCCGCCACCGCTGAATGAGCATTATCGCCTCCCGTTCGGGCAGCTCGGGTTTTATGAGTCGGACAACCTACTTGAGAAGCTAGATCAACTTGGGATCTTGCCACAACGGATAAAATCCATAACGCTGATCTCGTCAGGACATACGTTTGACACCGATGTGGTAGACGTTGCACTCCTGGCGAACGAATGATGGGTGTCGGAGAAACATAGCCCAATTGTCAGCCCGCTAATCCTAATCGAAACCAAGACCTCGTTCCTTCAAAGAAACAAATTTCTGTCGTCCAATGATAATGTGGTCTAGTACGTCGATATCCAAAATTTGGCCGGCGCTGACGATCTGGCTGGTTACGCGGACATCTTCCGGGGAAGGAGCCGGATCACCTGAAGGGTGATTATGAGCAACGATTAAAGCAGCGGCGTTTTCTTTGATTGCCGATCGGAATAGCTCGCCCACCCTAAGAACCGATGTGTTTAGACTGCCAACATATATAGTTGGCGTAGATAAGACGTGATTTCGGGTATCCAAGAGAATCAAGCGAAGATGCTCCTGCTCCAAAAAAGTCATTTCGGTCATTAGCAGATTTGCCGCGTCTGCTGGCGAGGCAACCGTCGGTCGATCTAGTGGCGAAGAGGCGATCAGACGCCGTCCCAATTCAAGGCTTGCTTTGATTTCAACAGCTTTGACGGTCCCAATCCCTTTTACATTCGTTAACTCAGTTATAGACGCGCGAGCAAGACCAGGTAAACCACCAAAATGCGCCAGCGTACGCTCGGCCAACCTTATCGCATTCTCTCCACCGACGCCGGTTCGCATCACTATGGCGAGGAGCTCTGAAGTAGCTAGAGAACGTTCTCCAACCTGAACCAACCTTTCACGAGGGCGATCAGATATTGCCAAATCTCGAATCATGGGAGAGTATTGAGGAATCCTTTCATCTTCCATTTGGATACACCACCTTTTCCGTCCCAATGGACGGAGAAACCGGACAGCGTCGACAGGCGCTTACTTTCCAGCGCTACGGATTAAAACGAAGAATTCATCCCATTCTTCAGGCAAAAGATGAAGACTTATACCACCCATCTCTACGTGATATATGTAGCCAACTTGCTCTTCTTCGCTACGCCAAACGATCATGTTTTCAGTTTCAGCTAAGATATCGTTTTCTTGCATATTCACAGGAATCCTCCCAACTAGCTGCTACCCACCCGACCACCGATCATCGAAATAGTGGACTATTCAGAATGGAAATATTCTGCGGATTATTGCTCCGGTTTTCTAGACTTGACTACCCTTCTTACTCAAATGGAGGAAGATCCAGCAATTTCCGGTAAACATAGAGAAGTATTAGCTTTGCGCTGGCCA
>JAUVOB010000323.1 GCA_030599405.1 Chloroflexota bacterium
CCGCCCAAATCGAGAATCGAGAGCAAACGAACCTTGATCTCTTCGTATTCAATCCTGATACTGGTGTTCGCCAACTATTGTTGAGAGAACACTCTGAAATCTGGATCAATCTCCATGATATGTTTAAGCCTCTGAAGAAGGAACGCGAGGACGGTGGGAGATATATTTGGGCCTCAGAGAGGAGTGGCTTTCGCCACCTTTATCTCCTCGATGAGGGAGGCGATGAAATTCGGCCATTAACCAGCGGTCCATGGGTCGTAGATGGCATCGCTGGCGTAGACGAGCAAGATGAAATGGTTTTCTTCACCGCTAACAGAGAGAGCCCTATCGAGAGTCATTTATACGCGGTATCGATGAACGGGGGCGAGATTAAACGGATCACGACCGATCCCGGTTCGCATTCCGTTGTGTTGGAGCACAGCTATAAGGCCTTCGTCGATACGCACCATGCCCTAGACAAGCCACCAGTCGTGACACTGCGTGCCCTCAGCGATAATTCGATCCTTTATCCGATCCATGACCAGACCGATCCGCGAGTGGAGGCGTTCAATCTCCAACCTCCACGGTCCGTTTCTTTTGAGAACAGCCACGGCGAACGCCTCTTTGGTTTAATATATCACCCTCCAGCAGAATTTGGTGATGGTCCCTTTCCGACCGTCGTTAGCGTCTACGGCGGACCTCACGCACAGATGGTCGTCAATAGCTGGGGATCGACGGCCAATATGCGGGCACAATACATGGCCAGCCTGGGTTACCTGGTCTTCGTTCTAGATAACAGGGGCACGGCTCGACGCGGGCTTGCCTTTGAAAGCGCCATTAAAAATCAAATGGGAAACCTCGAGGTAGAGGATCAAGTAGACGGAGTGAATTGGCTGGTTGATCAGGGGTTGACAACGCCGGATCGCGTTGGCATATACGGCTGGAGCTACGGCGGCTATATGGCCTGTATGTGCCTGGCCAAAGCGTCACATATCTTCAAAGCCGCGGTAGCCGGTGCGCCTGTTGCTCATTGGGACGGGTACGATACCTTCTACACCGAGCGTTATATGGAAACGCCAGAAACCAATCCGAACGGTTATCTGGAAGGGAGCGTGATGCATCACGTGGATCAGATCCAGGGAAGTCTAATGATAGTACATGGGCTGATCGATGAGAATGTACACTTCCGGCACACAGCCCGGCTCATTAATGCCCTGATTGCCGCCGGCAAGTCCTATGAACTGTTACTCTTTCCCGATGCCCGACATGGACCACGCAAGGAGGCCGATCGAGTATACATGGAGGAGCGTATTCGAGATTTCTTCTTGAAGAACGTTTAATGACTGCCGTTTGGATGGGCAGGAATGATAAACATTCTCTACCTGTCAGACCAATTAATTCACGTGCTTAGTCCAACGACGGCCGATGCGCAGATGGCAATTTACTAGAAGCGTGATCGTGATAAATATCCAAAGATCAGGCATCTAGCTCCGATACCACCCTTCGTCCGAATGTACACAAAATCCGGTGATTTAGGTGATATCCTAGGGTGTGGAGATCATTACTCTTTCTGGCATCGGTTATCGGCTGGCGACCTCTCAACCTTGGTTATGAGGAGCTATCCGCAGACTTAAGCTATAGATTCTTGGGGTTCCTTGGCCTTCTACCCCCTGTAACTCAGGCAGGAACTTGTACTATTTTGAACAATGTTGACAGGGCAGTTTGATTTTTATTAAACTGTTCTGGCATGGGACTCCGCTGATATGGGCAGATCTGCGGAGTCCGAATCAAAACAGGAGGTTGCGCTACGGCGTTTACTGTGGGCCTGACCAGCATCTCAAGGTGCCGGTCAGGCCCACAAGCTTTCTAGACCGACAAAGTCAATATTATCAACGGTGAAGAAGGCGGCAGTTGTCAATGGATGTATGTCGTCGCGCACTCTCCGTCGCTCGTATCCCTCTCTTCGGCATAGTAGTTGGCCAATAGTTGGTCTATGGTTACCGCAGCGCCATCGTCGTTAGCCGCTTCATCATACACACGATCATTGTGCGTAGTACTAATGACGCTGAATATGACGCTGTCCACATTCTGCTTTATGCTAGATTTCCTTATCGTGCACGTGCCGCTGTCATCGGTTGTTGTGCACGTTACGCTGGTCGAGTCTCCATCCCCGCCCCACGAGGCCGTGATCGTGGCGCCTGCGACCCCGATATGGAAGCTATCGTGAACGGTAATAGTAGCAGTCGCGTCCTAACGATTTTTCGGTGCCGGTTGAGAAAAGACGCTCATGGAAGCCAGGTGAATCGTTTCTGCGTTCAAGGTGGTTGCCCCGCAGGACCGGTATAGTCTGATATGCTAGCGCCGTTGAAGGCGTAAACTTGGTAGGCATAGGTCGTATTATGGACAAGATTCGTGTCCAGGAAGCTTTCCACATCGCTTCCCACAGAACCAATCTCAGCCCAGCCAGAGCCACCGCTTACTCGTTCAATAACATACCCGCATTCGTCAGTCGTGTTGTCATGCCAGCTCGCGGAAATCTCGCCGTCTGATTACGTAACTGCGGATAGCGCGTCTGGGGCAAGCGGCGGATTGCCAAGCGCCGTATCAGACCGGATAAGCATATGGTCGATATAGACAGTGTCTTGTTCGCGATGACCTGGAGTACGATCGGTATCCGTAACCCTTATCGACAGAGTACCTGATCCACAATACGGCATTAAGTTCACAACGTAAGCCTCGCCATCGCCCGTATCTTCAACGGTAAATATCTGCCTGTACTCGATATCATACGTGGAATAGGCAAAAATGAATTGATCGCCATCGGTAGACTCAGGCGCCCACAAGTTAGCCCAGAATGTGGTCATTTGTCCGGCCTGTAGCTCGAAAATCCACTTCTGCTCTAAATTGGTGTAGTGGTTATCGGGCTTTCCACCCGACTCCCGCTCCGTAATCGATTGCCAAATGTCGTCATCAGACCAGGTGCTCGAATAATCCCCGGAGACGGAACCAGCTACGAGAATATCACCGGTAGCATCAGATCGCTTATCTGGGGAGCATCACCCGTCCTCGCCAAGGAGATGTTCGAGTAATCGGAGTATCCATAATTGTTGAAGGCGCGAACCCTGTAGTAATAATCTGTGCTGGCCGATAAACC
>JAUVOB010000375.1 GCA_030599405.1 Chloroflexota bacterium
GAGAAAGGAGACCATTGCTGCCTGCCCGACCAATAACGCAAAATGGCCTTAAGATTGTGCTTGTTGGCGAATTCAAGAACGAAGGCGCCTTTTGGTCGGACGATGCGGGCCAGCTGTCTAAATAGGATGGGAACGTCGGCGGCGTGGTGTATAGTTCGTACCTGAACCAGGGTGTCAAAGAGGCCGCTAACGAAGGGCATGCTATACCAGTTGCCGGCAACGTAGATGAAACGCGGGTCATCCCCTAAACGTTTTTGAGCGTCCTGGAGAAGAGACCGGGAATAATCAAAGAGAACGACCCGGTCATACCCGTCGAATTCCGTCGCCAGCCGGCCGTAGCCAGCGCCAATATCGATTAAGTTACTCCCAGTAGGGGGTAGCAGGCGCCGGAGCGCGATTCGTTCGACCCGATCCTCGTAATCACGCCCTTGACTTTCCCAGAAACGCGTCCTGTAATTCGAGCCTTCATAGTCGCAGACAGGGGGGAGATCGCTCATGACGAGTGCATGGTCAGGCCAATCGAGAGCTCTGGCAATGAATTATCTATCCCGGGTTATCTCCACTCGACCTCAGCGAACCAAAAATCGCCCGCCGATATACCTCCCGGTTGTCGTCCGGTAACTCCGAGAGCACATTACCTAGCGGTCCAAAAATGGAACGAAGATCGCTGAACGGATCGTCAAGCTCCGTTTCTTCAATGGGGATATCCACATCTACCGAGAGTTCGACCGGCACCGACTCGCGGACCGGAACCATGACATCCAGCTGAATCGGAAGCACCGTCCCTGTCGGCAACTCAAAGAATACGGTGCCATTGATCGTGCCGCCGCCGCCGGGCAACACGAAGTTGGTGGGAAGTGCCATCGGCACAGGTTCAATAATTGTTACTTCGGTGGTTGTCGAAACCGGTATATCGAAATTGATGGGGATGGTATCCTCAATCTGGACGGTGCGGACGATATGGGCTTCGTTGATTTTGGTGAAGCTCTGATTCATCCCGCTGACCATAGGTTCGGCGATCTCCTTCAAGGCCGGGATGATCATCGTCGCAGCGGCAATCAATAGGACGATGAAGAAGATGTTGAGGACAAAGGAGAATACGATGGCGAAATTCTTGAAGGCTTGCCACGGCTTCCCGCTCCAGATCCACTCTTTCATGATTTACCTCCTGATACTGCTTGAAGGTTGAGTTACATCACGACTGGAACGTAACCCCTGAGAAACAGTTCTATCAAAATGTGCGAAAGAATCCTCGTGGATGAACTCTCCACTCTTATTTATGTATAGTAGCATGCTTTGCCAAGAAGACAAAAACCATGGGAAAAGCACGCGATTTTCACCTGTTACACATCGCGATGTTTCCCGGGAAACAATCGCTTCTACCTTTCCAGCGTTTCGTACCCACTCAGTACCTCCCCCAATCCACTTCGGTCGCTAGGGGCAACCCTTAAGCTGAGATCCGCTTAGCCGCCGATTTCCTATCGGCCCAAGCCGAGTACTCTCGGCACGACTCCTGTCGGCCAGCCCTTTGCCGATTTCCTACCGGTCAAGTCTAGTCCTTTAGACAAATCCCCAACCCTCAGATCCCGTTCTTCCTATCGATAATTGAATACGGGAAAAACCCTATTGCCGATAACTGGTGTGTCTCGTTTCGTCCATCCTACTGTTCCAATTGTTATACGGTTTCTCCATAAATCAGTCTGGACAAGATTCAGTGTTCAGCTAATATCTCATTAAATTAACTACTGAATTTCACCTGAAATCGGAGAGTTCCTAAATGTCTATCCCAGATTATCAGTCGTTGATGCTTCCATTGCTCAAGCTCGCCAGTGATGGTAATGAGCATCTCTTCCGAGATGCAGTAGATGCTCTAGCGGATAAATTCAATCTTTCTGATTCTGACAGAAGAGAACTGATTCCGAGTGGTACGCAGCCATTAATTGTCAATCGTGTAGGCTGGGCTAGGACGTACATGAAGAAGGCAGGCCTTCTAGAATCAAGAAGGCGAGGATACTTTAACATTACGAAGAGAGGTCTAAGCGTTCTCTCAGAAGAACCCTCTGAGATCAACGTTGCCGTCCTTCGACAGTTCCCTGAGTTCTTAGAGTTTCAGAAACCTAAAGAGAAGCCAACGACCACTAAGGAAAATGATCGGGATGTGTCCGAAACACCCGAGGAAAAAATCGGTATTTGCTTCCAAGAAATTAATCAAGATTTAACGACTGATCTATTGGAAACCGTTCAGGGTTGTACCCCATTGTTCTTTGAGCGCTTGGTAATCGATCTTCTTTTGCGTATGGGTTACGGCGGAACTAGAAGGGATGCCGGTCAAGCCATAGGTAAATCTGGAGATGGAGGTATAGATGGAATTATCAAGGAAGATCGTCTTGGACTTGATATAGTTTACATTCAGGCAAAAAAATGGGATTCCGTAGTTGGTAGACCTGAAATTCAGAAATTTGCCGGTGCTCTACAAGGACAGCAAGCGAAAAAGGGAATATTCATCACAACATCTGCTTTTACATCTGGCGCTCAAAAATATGTTTCAAAGATAGATAGCAAGATTGTGCTTATCGATGGAGAAGAGCTAGCACAACTTATGATTGACCACAACGTAGGAGTAAATACCTTCAACACGTACGAACTTAAAAGGATTGACTACGATTACTTTACTGATGAATAGTGTTTATATTCAGCGATCTCATCTACTATCGAAAGACAAGCTCGCTTCGCTCTGATAGTTCTTGAC
>JAUVOB010000059.1 GCA_030599405.1 Chloroflexota bacterium
TGGCAAGTCCGGAAATCGGCCACTTTTCCAGCGAGCAGCGAGACTTTTTAGCGGCCGTCGCTTCGCAGGCAAGCGTCTCCATTGAGAATGCTCGATTGTACGACACGGTTCGGACTTTCAACGTAGAACTGGAGCAAAAGGTAAATCGCACGACAAAGGAGCTTGAGATGGCGCAGTGGGCATTAGCTGAGAAAGCACGCCAACTGCAGCTATTGCTGAGCCAATCTTATCAAATTCAAGAAGAAACACAGGCGCGCATCGCTCATGATATGCATGATGGCGTGACACAGATGATCATCGGTGCGCTCTATGAAACCCAAGCGGCCCGAGAAGCACTACCTGATGATGGGACCCGGGCAACTGAGAATCTCTCCAACGCCCAACTGCTACTCACTGAGGCGGACACGGAGATACGTCGCGTAATCTATGATTTGCACCCACCGGTATTGGATATGATGGGCCTCGTGATTGCCTTGAAGCGATTCGCAGTTACTTTTCAGGCTGCTTTCGATATCGTTTGTCAAATTCATGTAGAAGATCATCCAAGACGACTTCCAAAGAAAACAGAAATATCGATCTACAGGATTATTCAGGCTGCGGTGCAAAACGTAGCCTCCCATGCCCAAGCAAGCCGGGTAAAGGTGTTATTCAATTTTGGCAGAGAGAGGATGCAGGTCATTATCGACGACGACGGAGTTGGTTTCGATCCGGAGGCAACCTTGGCCACCCCGGGCGATCACTTAGGACTCGTCGGGATGAAAGAGAGAGCGGAAGGCTTAGGAGCAACATTAGCGGTGGAATCCGAAATCGGGATCGGTACCCGGATCGTGCTGATTCTCCAGTCACCTCACTATATTGAAGCAGATCCTGTAGCTCGAACGATCGAGGTCAAATGAGGCACTGTCGTGGCAACATCTGAGTACGATCGACCGATTCGCGTGCTTGTCGTTGACGACCATCCAGTTGTCCGGCAAGGATTGCGCAGTCTGCTGTCCGGTCACGCAGATATTTCAGTTGTGGGTGAGGCTGAGGACGGGGCTGAGGTATTTCCGCACCTTGCTCGGCACGAGACAGACATCGTATTGCTCGACATCAAGATGAATGACCAGAATGGAATAGAGATCGCCCGGCGTATTCGCCAATCTTATCCCACTATTAAGGTCATCATACTCACCACTTATGATGACGAGGGCTATGTGCAGCAGGCGCTTGAAGCGGGAGTCCATGGATTTTTATTGAAAAGCGTCTCTCACGATACTCTGCCAGACGCAATTCGGGCTGTCATGAGTGGGGAAAAACTACTAAGCCCCACTCTGGTTAGCTCCGTAATCTCGAACTATCAGAAGTTAGCTCAAGAACAAGCACGACAAGAGGCCGGCCTATCTTCTGCGGATCTTCAACTATTGCAGGAAATTGCCTCCGGAGCCAGCACCCGGGAGCTCGCAGACCGGTTCTACTGGAGCGAGGCGACGGTAAAGCGCAAGGTCCAGGAAATCCTTGAGAAGCTTGGCGCGTCGAACCGGACGCACGCCATTGCCGAAGCAATCCGTCGAGGCTGGATCTAACCCAGCCTAATTCTAAACTCTTGCTGAATCAGATATTCAAGGCTGGTGACCGCGGTCGAGGCGTGATACGTACCTCCACCCTCTAGATAAGTGGGCAGAGCACGAACGATACTAGCGGAAGATCATCTACCTTGGAGATCCGATATCTAAGAGTTTGACCCGCGAGCAGGCAGCCTGACCGGGTTGATACTTTTGGTTCATGAATTGAGCTAAACGTGAATGGTCAGCTGGTAGCAGCAGGCACTATGATTTAGACAGGCGCTACCTCAGTGCCTGTCTTTTTGTTGTCAAGTAGACGGAGGTCGGTTGTGACATTCCGGCAGCAGATTGAAGGGCTCAGCGGGCAGAACACCAATCTGTGTTACCAGTGTAGTAAATGCTCGGCGGGGTGCCCGATGGCGGAGTGGATGGACCTCAAACCGGCCCAACTGATGCACAGCATTCGCCTAGACCTTGAAGATCGTGTGCTCAACAGCACGGCTATCTGGCTTTGTGTTGACTGCGAGACGTGCACATCCCGCTGTCCCCAGAAAGTAGAACCGGCTGCGGTCATGACGGCAGCTCGCGTCCTGGCTACTCAAAAAGGCGTCACTCCAAGCGTCAAAGAAGTGAGCATCTATTACCGTGGATTTGTGGACAATATGCGTTTGAACGGCAAAATCCACGATGCCTCGGTAGCGGGCATCACCCAACTTCTTACCGGACAACTCAGAGACAATCTTCCCCTTGCTTGGAAGCTGTTTATCAGGGGAAGAGTCAAACCACCACCTCTCCCGCTTGGGGGCGGGGAATTTCGCAGGCTCTACAACAGCGCCCTCGCCATTGAAAAGGATAGGGAGGAGCGGCGATGAAGTATGGATACTATCCCGGCTGCTCGTTAGAAGGTATCAGTGTCGAATACGACATCTCAATTCGAAACCTGTTTAAGCTCCTGGGCGTTGCCGTGACCGACCTGCCTGACTGGATCTGCTGCGGCACGTTAGCAGCTCCTTCAATCTCCCGTTTGCTAGGGGTTGTGACACCTCTGTGGAACGTCGCTCGTGCTGAGGAAGAGGGATTTGATCAGCTGGTCGCTCCATGTAGCGCCTGTGTTTACCATCTCAAAAACGCAGTTAGGCAAGTAGCCGATAATGGCCCGCTTCGTGATGATGTGGAAGCCGTGTTGGGACGAGCTCTAAATGATCCGCCCGTCGTCGTACACCCACTCGAGATCCTGACTAATGACGGATTCGAGTCGCGAATCAGACAGCTTGTTCGACGAGATCTCAGCGAACTAAAGGTGGTGAATTATTACGGATGCCACATATCTCGCCCGGCTGACGTAATGCAATTCGACGATCCGGATAATCCGCAGAGTATGGATACATTGCTTGGCTGGGTGGGTGTTCAAACCCTAGAGTGGTCTGGCAAGGTCGACTGCTGCGGCGCCCACTTTAGCCTGATCAAGCCCGACGTCGTTGTGGATCTGAGCGCTCGCATCTTTGAGGCCGCCCTCAGATCTGGAGCGGACGCCATCGTCGTAGCTTGCCCGATGTGCCACGCCAACCTCGATACACGCCAGACGAGGTTGACCGAAAAGCTAGGCCGCTCGTTGGAGATGCCGGTGCTTTATTTCTCTCAAGTGCTGGGTTATGCCATGGGCCTGGAGCCAGAACTGCTCGGACTGAATAAGCACATCGTCGATCCCCTGCCCCTGATGCTCGAGAAGTGCAGAGGACGGCAGGTAGAGATAAGTTCCAGTGCCAGGACAGAGGAGATTGCCGTATGAGTACGGCGGCCGAAAGTTTCCCGGTTCCGCTCAGCAAAAATGGAAAACCCGTCGGCAGCGTACTGGTTATCGGTGGCGGTATCGCCGGGATGCAAGCCAGTCTTGACCTTGCCGACTCGGGATTCAAGGTCCATCTGGTGGAGAAGGAGCCCGCCATCGGCGGTCGCATGGCTGCGCTGGACAAAACCTTTCCCACAAACGACTGCGCTATGTGTACCATTAGTCCTCGCCTTGTGTCGACCGCCAGCCATCAGAACATCGAGGTTATGACTAATTCTACGCTTCTCAAGTTGGACGGAACGGCAGGTCATTTTACAGCCACATTGCGTCATAACCCACGCTACATAGATCCAGAGAAGTGCACTGCCTGCGGCGATTGCGCGTCTGTTTGCCCTATCGTTCTACCAGATCGTTTCAACGGTGGTCTCAGTGAGCGGAGAGCGGCTTATAAACTCTACCCGCAAGCAGTCCCTAACGCGTATGCTATTGAGAAGAAAGGAATCGCTCCCTGCCGGGATGCATGTCCGGCTGGCCAACGAGCACAAGGATACATCGCGCTCATCCGCGAGGGGCGATACGAAGAGGCGATGCGGGTTATTAAGGAGGACAATCCCTTCCCGGGAATTTGCGGCCGAATCTGTAACCATCGTTGTGAAACGGCCTGCAACCGCAAACTGGTGGATGAACCAGTGGCAATCGCTGCTCTCAAACGCTTTGTCACCGATCAGGTCTATGCCAATCCGTATAAGCCACCTGAGCCCGTGGAACGGAAATACGAGGAGCGAGTTGCCATCATCGGCGCCGGTCCTTGTGGGTTAACCGCGGCTAAAGATTTGGTGACAGCGGGTTATGGTGTAACCGTACTGGAGGCTCTTCCGGTTGCTGGGGGCATGTTGCGAGTTGGTGTACCCGAATACCGTTTACCTTCGCGGATTGTCAACCGCGAGATCCAGGAAATCATCGATCTGGGCGTTGAATTACGCCTGAACACGCGGGTGGAGAACCTGGATGATATTTTCGCCGAAGGTTTTGAGGCCATCCTTATCGCCGTGGGAGCGCACGAAGGTAAACGTCTGCCCATACCCGGAGCGGATCATCCTGAGGTGCTGACTGCAGTCCGCTATCTTCGTGACGTGCGGCTTGGAAACGGCCCGAACCTTACGGATCGCAATGTGTTGGTGCTAGGAGGTGGCAACGTTGCCTTCGATTGCGCACGAACAGCCGCACGCAGCGGAGCCAAAACAGTGGGCGTTGCCTGCCTGGAGCCCCGCGACGCTATGTTGGCCGACGAGCACGAGGCGATCGAGGCCGAGGAAGAAGGCATCAAAGTACTGACCAGCCAATCTTTTAATCGCGTTTGCCAAGGTAATGGCAATATCACAGGGATTGAAGCGGTTGACGTCAGCTTCATGAAATTCGAGACAGATGGTGCCTTAACCCTGGAGACGGTGCCTGATAGCGAGCACATCCTACCTTGCGATGTTGTTATCTTCGCAATCGGGCAACGAATCGGTCTGGCACTTATTCCGGATGATTCCGGAGTTGGGGTGACGCAGCAAGGCATGATTGCCGTAAATCCCAATACGTTCGCGACCAGTCACCCAGGCGTATTCGCCGCTGGTGATGCAACCAGGGGAACGGCGTTTGCAATCGAGGCGGTTGCCGCAGGACACAGAGCCGCCAGGAGTATTGGAAAATACCTGCAAAACGAACTCTTAGAAACACGTGGTCATATCGATCTGCCGGTTGTTCGAACCAGTCCAACCGAGATAAACGCCCGAATAGGGAGCGGGGAGATCCGGGTCAAACCTCGCGTAGAGATGGCTGCCCTGGAGGCTTCGACGCGCCGCCATTCGTTCGAGGAAGTCAATCTGGGCTATACCGAGGAGGAGGCGCGGGCCGAAGCAGCGCGCTGCCTTCAGTGTGGTGTATGCTCTGAGTGTCTCTCCTGTTTCTATGAATGCGCAGCCGGGGCCATCAACCATGATGACGTAGCGCGTGTCGAAACCATCGACGTTGGCGCCGTTATTTTGGCTACAGGTTTTCAGCCGTACGACGCCACGCAGTCTGGTGAATATGGCCTCGGACGATTCCCAAACGTGGTCACCAGCATGCAATACGAACGTATCTTGTCCCCCAGCGGTTCTTACGGAGGACACCTGGTGCGACCGTCAGATGGTCACGAACCCCGGCGGGTTGCTTGGATCCAGTGTGTCGGATCCAGACAGGCCGATCGCAATTGGTGCTCGGCCGTCTGCTGCATGTATGCCACAAAACAGGCCATGATTACCTTGGAGCATGCGCCAGGAACTGAGTGCACTGTCTTTTTCATTGATTTTCGAGCCTATGGTAAGGGCTTCGATGGTTATTATGAAAGAGCGAAAGAGATAGGTATACGATACTTGCGATCGCTTCCCTCAGGTATCAGGCAGATCGCGGATTCTGAGAACCTGGAGATCTCATACGCTCTGCCTGATGGTCGGATTATAACCGAAGAGTTTGATATGGTGGTTTTGTCTGTTGGCCTGGAGCCCCCACAGGGGATGTCTCGATTGGCATCTAATCTAGGTGTGGAACTGACTCCAGATGGCTTCTGCCAGCTGACCAACCTATCACCTCTCGACACGACTCGTGAAGGTGTGTACGTTTGCGGACCGTTTGCCGAACCAAAAGATATACCCGAGACGGTAATGTCAGCTAGCGCGGCTGCGGCAAGGGCCATGACTCTTCTAGCCGAGAGCCGGAACAGCCTTGTTCGGACAAAAGAATATCCGCCCGAAATCGACGTTAGCGAACAGCCACCGCGAATAGGTGTCTTCGTTTGCCATTGCGGAACTAATATAGCTGGAGTCGTCGACGTTGCCGCCGTTACTGAATACGCGAAGAATCTGCCGGGGGTTGTTCATGCGGATCACTATTTGTTTACTTGCTCAACCGACTCTCAGGCTAACATCCGGGAGGCGGTCAGTGAGCATGAGCTAAACCGCGTCGTGGTGGCGTCATGCACGCCTCGTACTCACGAGTCGTTATTCCAGAGCACAATTCGTGACGCCGGACTGAATTACTATCTCTTCGAGTTGGCCAACATCCGCGACCAATGTTCATGGGTGCACCGTGATTTCCCCGATCAGGCTACTCAGAAAGCCAATGATCTGGTGCGGATGGCGGTAGCGAAAGTCCACCTGGTTGAGGCGCTGCAACGGAAGGAGCTCGAGTTCAATCATGACGCTCTGGTGATAGGGGGTGGACTTGCTGGAATGACGGCGGCGCTTGAGTTGGCAAGCCAGGGTTTTCAGGTCTCGCTAGTTGAGAAGGAACGTGATTTGGGCGGCAATATGCGGCACCTGCAATACTTGCTCAGCCTGGCCGATCCGCAAGGTTTGCTCAGAAATCTGATCTTGCGAACGATGAACAATCCGAACATACACCTCTTTCTGGATTCCGAAGTTGCGACGTTCGAAGGAAGCCTGGGTAACTTCAAGACATCGCTCAGACTGGGTAGCAATGATTCGACTCCAAAAATCAACCATGGTGTTGTCATCGTCGCCACGGGGGCAGTGCCTTACCAGCCCACCGAATATCTCTATGGCGAAGATGACCGTGTTCTGACTCAGATGGAACTGGAACAGATCCTTGTTGAAGAGGAACCGAAAGTGAAAAAGTGGGATTCGGTCGTGATGATTCAATGCGTTGGTTCTCGTAACGCTGAACGACCTTACTGTAGCAGGCTATGCTGTAGCCAGGCTGTTAAGAACGCATTGGTTATCAAGGACAAGAGTCCTGAGACAGAGGTATATGTCCTGTACAGGGATATTCGCACCTATGGCTTACTGGAAAAGTATTATCGAAAGGCGCGCGAAAAAGGCGTCGTTTTCATGCGCTTCGAGGATGAGGCGGATCCGAAAGTATCGCTACCGAATGATGACGGCGCGAATGCAAAGCTTAGCGTCGCCATCCATGATGCCATGCTCGATGACCGTGTTGAATTGAAGGCTGACCGGGTTGTTCTGTCCGTAGCCACGGTTCCGCATTCCGACGCAAGCCATCTGGCCCAGTTACTGAAAGTGCCGCTAACGCAGGATGGTTTTTTCCAGGAAGCTCATCTAAA
>JAUVOB010000250.1 GCA_030599405.1 Chloroflexota bacterium
AGAGTAATAAAGCAGGATGGCTCCACAAATCAGCCAAAACTTCCCCCAAGCGCTCTGCCTGTCGAACGCTGCCCAAACGCTTACACCTGCTGTGACGATAAAGGCCAATAATGGCCAATCAAACGGTGTATGGATTCCTGGCCGTTTGGTGAGATACCATCGGACCATCCAGGGTAGCAGCGCCAGAACCAATGGCAAGGCCCCAAGCTGTGGAAAGACTAACCATAGTAGGCAAGCAACCAAAGTGCAGACTACATCAGCGTACGGAAACCAAGGAGGAAGGACCTGGATTGTCTTCGCGTTTTTACGTGTTCTAGCGATCTTCAGTCTCCATGATCAATATGGCAGTTAGGTCGGCAGCCCTGACTCGGTCGAGGCCCAGCTAAGATGCTGGATACCAACATTAAGGGCTGTCTTCATTGTGCTCCAGTCTGAGAAGAGCATCTTCGGGTAAGTCCACATTGGCCCAGGTCGTAGCGCCCATTCCCGGAAAGCACGTTTCTGCCAGTACAAAAGTCGCTCAGCCGGCAATTCCGGGTAATCCAAAACGGTCTCTCTGTCCATATCGACCTGCTCCCACCTGGTTCCTTTCCGGAACCACCCTTTTTCGACGACTTCAAAGAAAAATGGGGTGCCAGGATAGGGAGCAGCCACGTGAAATAGGGCAATGTCGAGGGGTAATTTCTTTGAGAAATCGATTGTCTGGCGGATCGTTTCCTCAGTTTCTCCGGGTAATCCAATAATGAAGTAACCCCAATTCATGATACCGGCCTTCTTAGCCCAATGAAGCGCTCGTCGCGCCTTATCAGGATAGGCCCCTTTCCGAACATTTCGCAGTATCTGCTCGTTCCCACTCTCGATACCCCAGGAAATTAATCGGCATCCTGCCTGCCCCATTAGTTGGAGCATCTCCTCGTCCACGTAGTCAACGCGGCTATTACAGGTCCATTTGATATTGATCTTTTCATCAATCATTCGCCTACATAGATCAACAACTTGGTCTCGATTCACCGTAAACAAGTCAGCGTACATGTGGACATTATGAATGCCGAGCCCCTTGAGGTTCCACATCTCTTTCCTCAGTTTGTCTGGAGCTCTTAGGCGGGTTGTGTACTGGTAACTAACATGTTTGATGCAATAGGTGCATCCGGCTGGGCAACCTCGACTTGTTACTATGAAGGTGAACGGTCCCTTGATCAATGGCATTCGATACATGGATAATGGTAAAAGCTCATGCATCGGTTCAGGCAAATCATTGAGATCGGATATGAATGGTCTTGGGAGATTAACGATAATCTCCTCTCCCTTTCTCCAGGCGAGGCCTTTTATTCCAGGTAGGATTGAAGCTCTATCCCCCTGTCCATCAGGTTGGTATCCGGGATCAGATTTCGAGAATAACAGCTCGATATCGGCCGAACGGAGCTCAAATCTATCCTCGAGGTGATCGATCAGGTCCCGCAAAGTCAGATCGGGCTCACCGACCAGCACATAATCCAGAACCGGATAGTGTCGCAAAGTCTCTACTGGAATCGGTGTAACATGGGTTCCAAAGGCAATCGTCGCGGCTCCTCGAGCCTTGGCCAGAAAGCAGCCGTACATATCATTTTCGAGTGTTGGAGCGGTCACCTGAGTCAGATAATACTTAGGACTTAAAGTGTCTAGCATCTCCGTATACTCTGCCCAACTCATTCGTTCCGCGTTAGCGTCGATAACCCTAACGGAGTAAACAGGATGGAGCAACGCCGCCATCTGGGCTAAGGAAACCTGGGGCCATACCATGTTTTCCCGGCTCCGCCTGCCAACCCGATGTTGAGTCCTTATCCATAACCCTCCATCCGGGGTCGGTGGATTCGCCAAGACGACATCCACGGCGCTCTCCGAGGACGGCGCTTCCTGCAACCCTTGCCGAACGATCTCATCCGCGGTCGGAAAATCCGCCATGCGCAACTTCGGGATTCTCCTCGTTCCCAAATTATCACCCTTTGGATTGCTTGTCTCGATCTTTGTCACATCTGCCCTCTCACCGGTATCAGGTTGTTTTCAGACATCAACTTTCTCCATACCGGCTGAAAGATCAACATCTTCTCTGAATTCAGCCGCGGTTTTTATCTCTCTCTGGCTTATCTCGTCGAGGACCCGAAGCAAAATCCAGTAAATAATGAGCTGTACGCCTATCAGAATCAACATGGCGCTGGCAAGCAAGTAGAGCCATAAGCGGGCGATATTCCAGCCATTCAAACCCAATATAAGACTTATGAGACCGAGTAATATACCGGTGGCTAAGGATAGAAGACCCATCCACCAGAATCGACTATCCAGAGGCGTCTTGAACAACGGGCGTCCGAATAGGCCCTGGCGAACTGGCCTCTTGTAAAACAACGAAATCAAATAGTTAAAAGTAACACCTAGGAGAAAAATGCTCACCCCGGTCACGCCGGATACGAGTGCAGCGAAAACAGCAGCAACCCCCCATGGGCCGATGGATGTCACCCCGCTAAGTCTGGCGAAAACCAAAGCCAGCGCGACGACTAGTGCCAATAGTATGCCTCCCAGACCGATTAGCCCGAGGATGCGAACAGGGTTGTATGTCAGCGCGGTCCAGATTATCGAATGAAGGAAAACCGAACCATCACGAACGACGCTTAATTTTGATTGGCCAACGCGTTCGCTGTACGGAATCGGTACTTCGGTGATGCGGACACCCTCATGGATGGCGCGCGTGCTCATCACTGGCGTGAGATTTAGTCCATCGGGAAGTGGATATATGCGCTCCAAGACATCGCGACGGAAAACTCGCATGCCGCTGGCGCTATCACTAACCTTTTGCCGTCCGATGATACTAAGCAATGTGGCGAAAAAACGATTTCCAACCCTCCTTGTTACGGGCATCTCACTGGAGCCACCTGCAAAGCGTGAGCCAATGACCAGTTCAGCACCGTCAAGCGTAACTTTACATAACTCGGGAAAATACTCAGGTGGGTATGTGCCATCTGCGTCCAGGAAACCGATAAGTTCGCCGGTCGAGCGTCTGAAACCGGTTTTCAAAGCGGCACCATATCCGAGATTCTGTTGATGGCGGACTAGTCGAACACCCTCGATATCTCCAGCGATCTGTGCCGTCTTATCCATTGATCCATCATCGACGATAAGGAGCTCTAGCTGATCGACGCCCACTTCACTGAGTGCCGGACGCACCCCCAGAACACGCTCGGCTATCTCCTTAATGCCGTTTTCCTCATTGTATGCTGGGATTACCACAGACAACGTCATCATATTGGTTAGTCCGCGAGATCTTCTTCGTTTGAAAGATGATAAATAGGTAAGTCGGATACTGCCCCATCGCCAGAGATGGTCGAGATCGGCCGCGCCGGAACTCCTGCGACAATTGTATGGGGCTCGACATCGTCTACGACAAGGGCACCAGCAGCAATTACAGATCCTTTTCCGACATGCACACCATCCGTGACGATGGCTCCAGAACCGATCCAGACATCATCCTCGATGGTTATCCCCTCAGCAGTAATACCTTGATCAATAAATGAGAGAGAAGGATCCGAATATACGTGGTTAACAGCGATAAGCTGAGAATGAGGAGAAGTATAGACTCTGTCGCCGATTGTGACGCCACCTTGCCCTCGAATGATGGAATACTCACCAATGAGGCAATCCTTCCCTATCTTTATTTCAGATTGCGGCAGATTGCGAAAGTTATATACATGTAGTACCGCCCCATGCATAAC
>JAUVOB010000111.1 GCA_030599405.1 Chloroflexota bacterium
GGTAAAAGAGATGGCTAATAGCCTGATCTTCAGGCAGGAAATGGCTGTCACCTATCGTCCGATTGAAACCGGTCGAGGCTATAACTTTGTCAACTCGGTAGCCCACCTTCATCATATATACATCGCCACCCCGGTCGCGATAAGTCCGAACAACGCTCTCAAGCATGTGAATACCACTAAAATCACATTGATTCACGTTATCCATGCGAATCAGAAGAAACCTTTGATCTTCCTCTTTCTCGAGTTGCTCGTGAATGACGTCCTCAACATGATTGACTGCTCCAAAGTAGAGATCGCCGAGGATTTCGATGATGCTAAGTTGAGGGCAGCTGGGTTTATCAGGTTGGTACGTGAGGTTTTTGAACTCTTCGTCAGGAACTACCGGGTGAACAGTTGGCATGCTTGTCCGCATGATATAGCGTACAAAGGACAGCATAATACCAACCAGAATCGCGAAGGCGATATCCAGGAATAGAGTTCCTAGAAGCGTCACCAACATAATAATGGCATCGCCTGCTGCACCTTTCCAGATTCGAGATATCTCAGCCCGATCAATCATCCCAACCGCGACCACAATCAGAACGCCAGCCAGTGCTGATCGCGGCAGGTAGGCAGCCAGCGGCGCCATGGCAAATACGGCGATCAATACAAAAGCGCTTGAGAAAATCGCGGCCACCGGTGTACGGGCGCCGGAATTAAAGTTGACCGCCGATCTAGAGAAGGAGCCGGCACACGGGTACCCGGAAAAGAAACCGACGGCCATATTGGCAAGGCCTTGCCCTACGAACTCCTGGTTGCTATCCAATCGCTGACCGGTCTGCGTAGCGATCGACCGGGATATCGCGGTCGTCTCTACCAGGCCAATTGCACCAACTGCGAGCGCTCCTGTGGACAGACTGGTAATGAAATTGAGGTCAAGCAACGGGAGATCTGCCAGGGGTGGTAATTTCTGTTCGAGTTCACCGATAACGTCGACCCCGTACTGGGTTAGATCAAGTAAGAAGACTAGCGCTGAGGCACCAATCATCGCGATAATCGCACCCGGAATCTTGCGGTTTATACGTCGCAAGACAATCAAAAGAACGATGGTACCTATCCCTAGGGCGGCTGTAGCCCTGTTGATCTCTGTAACACCAAGGATGATATCCTGGATAGTTCGAAATAAGTTGTGCCCTTCTGTTTCCAACCCGAGCAGAGGTGGAATCTGTCTGACGGCGATGAGCACACCAGCACCTGCCGCAAATCCAACAACCACAGAATGGGATACGAAATTTACCAACATCCCCAACCGGGCAACACCCATGATCAGCTGAAACAAACCGGCCATAACTGCAAGCATTCCGGCCGCCGCGTAGAACTCACTAGTCCCAGGTTCGAAGCTCCCAAGCAGAATTGACAAGACTAGCAGGGACATTGCGTTGGTCGGCCCCGTATGAGCCTGGTTCGAAGATCCCCAAAGACCGCCAATTACTGCGGCGATTACGGCTGTGTAGATACCCATTACGGGCGGGAGATCGGCAATCAAGGCAAAGGCAATAGCCTGGGGTAACAAGATGACCGCGACGGTTAATCCGGCAAGAATGTCGGGACGAAGGTTACCGCGATTGTAGTTTTTTATTGTCTGGAATGGGTGCGAAAAATAGCGGGGGACTGGCTTTAAAGTAGGACCAACTTTGATTCTAGACCGCAGTTCAGCGACCATCAATCAGCTTCCTTAAAAAGGCGAATGTATGCAGCGTGTACTGGGCCGTCGAAAACAGTTTCGACTAATTGCGGTTAGGGTTCGGGCCAGGTTCGACCTCGATTCTCGGCGAGCTTATCTAGAATCGCTTCTTCGAGATTTACGTCAGAGACACTCGCCAATTGTATCAGATATAAAGCTACATCCGCGAGCTCTCCTGCTAAGGCATGTCGGTCAATGATCGCATCTCGCCACTGGAAATGCTCTAGAATCTCCGCTGCTTCAACAGCCAGAGAGATAGCTAGGTTCCGAGGCGTCTGTTCTTTTGGCGAATCAGCATCGTACCAACCTTTGTTGGCGACGAATTCATGCATTCGTTCTTCGCGTTCCTTCATTTCCATGGCGTTGGTAGGTATCTGTCTCCTGTATGGGTGGTATACACTGTCTGTAAGAGTAAAGGGGCGCAGCATGCTGCGCCCCAGATATTGAAAGTCAGCAATCGTATTCAAACTAGAGCTGTTCGGCAACAATGGCCGCCAGATCGGCAAGGCGGCTTGAATAACCCCACTCGTTATCATACCAGGCGATGATTTTGACTAGATTTCCACCAATCACCTGGGTCGATAAGGCATCTACTGTTGAAGAGAATGGGCTACCGATGAAATCGGTTGATACCAAAGGTTCCTCACTGTAATCAAGAATTTTGCCCATCCATCCGCTGCCATTCGCAGCTTGTTCCAGGGCGCTATTTATCTCTTCAATTGACGCGTCCTTCTCCAGCTCGGCCGTCAGGTCAACGACCGAAACCGTCACGACGGGGACGCGAAATGCCATGCCATCGAAACGTCCTTCTAGATCCGGTATTACGACCGATACGGCCTTTGCTGCTCCCGTTGTCGTAGGAATAATGTTTATGCCTGCGGTGCGAGATCGCCGGAGGTCTTTGCTAGCCATGTCCAAAATTCGTTGCCCATTTGTGTAAGCATGAATGGTTGACATCAAAGCTCGCTTGATACCAAAGCTGTCATTAAGGACCTTCGCAACTGGAGCGAGGCAATTAGTCGTGCAACTGGCACTGGAAATCACATGGTGCGAATTCGGATCGTAATCTCCCTCGTTTACCCCAAGGACGAAGGTCGCGTCCATATTCTTTCCTGGAGCAGAGATAAGCACTTTCTTCGCCCCACCTTCGAGGTGCAGAGCAGCCTGATCGCGATCTTTGAATATTCCGGTGCATTCGAGGACTACATCCACGCCAAGCTCCGCCCAGGGTAATTTCGACGGATCTCGTTCAGCGTAGGATATGAGCTTCTCGCCGTCTACATAGATATCGCCATCTCGGGCTTCAACTTCACCCGGAAACCGTCCGTATGTCGAGTCATACTTGAGAAGATGCGCGTTCGTCTTCACTTCCATCAGATCGTTTACTGCTTCGACGTCCAGAACACCGCGATAGTTCTCGTAGATTGCTTTGTAAACCTGGCGGCCAATTCGGCCAAATCCGTTAATACCTACCTTTACACTCATTATTCGATCTCCTTTACATACGTTACTCGCGCTGCAGAGCGATCTTCGCGATCGCACTCGCTAGTTTGTTACTATCGTGCCGCCATGGTCTTTCTTCATCCACGAGGTCGTAGGTGACCATTGGGACCTCTGTTGGACCTTCAGGTCGCACAAACCGAGTATTCCCGCCACCTCTATCGGAAGGAACTGAAAGATTGCTGTTGGCAAGCACCATGTCAATCCAGTATCGGTTGTCGGAACGCTCCCTGGCGACATGATGGTCAATGGCAGCCATATGATCGGCAACCGTATAATTATCCGTCTCACCAGGCTGCGTGGCAAGGTTACAGACGTACATCCTGGTAGCCGCCGTGCTATCCAAGGCACTGGCTATACCCGGCACCAAGAGGTTTGGAAGAATGCTTGTAAAAAGGCTTCCTGGACCGATGACGACAAGATCCGCTTGAAGAATGGCCTGTACTGCCGAAGGATAGGCGGGCGGATTAGCAGGCTCAAGATAAACATGTTCGACTCTTCCACCCGACTGGGGAATGAGCGACTCGCCTACAATCCGTCGGGTACCTTTCTCTCCCTCCACTTTCACCTCTGCGACGAGAATGACATCAGACAATGTTGATGGCAACACCCGGCCACGTATTGCCAGGACTCGGCCTGCTGCTGCCAAGCCTTCATCGAAGCTTCCAGTAATGCCCGTAAGCGCAGCCAACAGTAAATTACCGAATGCGTGTCCTTTTAGCTCCCCAGTTTCACCGTTCTCTCCTTGCTTTGCCTGTCGCCCTCCAAAACGGTACTGGAGCAACTGGGTCATGAGCGCTTCATCCCTGGCAAGGGCAGCGATATTGTTGCGGAAATCTCCCGGTGGAAGAAGACCCAACTCCCGGCGAAGACGACCGCTGCTTCCACCATCGTCGGCAACAGTAATGATGGCGCTGATGTTGCTTGTATGTTCGGTTAGCCCTCGTAGGAGATTCGGAAGCCCTGTTCCTCCGCCAATCGCCACTATGTGTGGCCCTCGTCCGCGTTGCGAGTAGCGGCTGAGGGAAGCGGCAACGGGCTCGTCTGGTCTACGGAAAGGGGCAACCAGGTTCTTGCTAAGGCGGACTATGGCCAGGAGCATAATGACAGACCCAACTAGCAGGGGCAAGAAGATTCTCAACCCGGTTGGAAGGAATTGTAAGGTCACAATGCTGTAGATATCCCGCGATAGAGGTCCCCACCGGCGAATAGCGATCAATAAGGCGCTAATTCCAGTCCCGGCTATCACGGCTCCGATACCAAGGACGAGCAACCAGCGTTTGACCCCAATCCCCAGCGTGAACCAGCCGCGCCATCTATCCCAGAAATTGTCGAATGGTGATTGATTTTTCATCGGAAGCTCAACAACCCATTCTAGCAATCCGTGGGAAAGGCGTCAAAACGCTGATTGCTGGGTGGAATGTCAGGTGGATTGGCGGGTGAATTGCCCTGTGCTATCATCATCGAGTAGGAGGCGACATGAGGACTGTCTACTGGGATTATGACCGTCAAACGGTCAAGATGATTGACCAGCGAAAACTTCCCTTTGAATTCATTGTTGCTGAATTCGATGACTATCGCGAGGTGGCCAGAGCAATAAGAGAGATGTATGTTCGGGGTGCTCCGGCTATTGGCGCGACAGCAGCATTTGGTATGGCGCTTGCCGCACGACAGAGTAATGCACAAACGTTTTTGCTGATGCAGGATGATCTAAAGAACGCCGGCAAAACGCTGGAGACTGCTCGACCGACGGCCGTCAATCTTTCGTGGGCGGTTGCCCGACAGCTCGATGTGGCGTCCAAGGATGAGGGTTCGAGCGTTCAGGATATCCGGGACTCGCTATTGGTAGAAGCCCAACAGATCGCCGATGACGATGTGGCCCTTAACCGTCGTATGGGATTCAATGGGGCCGAACAGATCGCAGGCGGAGACACGATCCTACATCATTGCAACACCGGTGCATTGGCGACCGTGGACTGGGGGACAGCTTTAGGCGTCGTCTTCGCCGCTCATGAACAAGGAAAGAAGATTCACGTTCTGGTCGACGAAACTCGGCCGAGGTTACAGGGTGCGCGTCTTACAGCCTGGGAACTCCAACAGAGAGGCATATCATTCGATCTGATTGCCGACAACGCTGCCGGACATTTCATGAGAACGGGCCAGGTTGACATCGTCTTGGTCGGCTCCGACCGTACTGCAGCCAATGGTGATGTTGCAAACAAGATCGGTACCTATAAATTGGCGGTAGTTGCCAGGGAAAACGGTATTCCCTTCTACCCGGTAGTCCCTACCAGTACGGTAGATCTGTCCCTGGCGAATGGCGACTTGATACCCATCGAGGAGCGAAGCCAAGAAGAGGTACTTAACGCCATAGACAGGCCGATAGCACCCGCTGGCATAACAGCTCGCAATCCGGCCTTTGACGTGACGCCCCATAGATATGTTACGGGCATTGTGACCGAGTCAGGAATCGTCTACCCGCCTTTCGTTAAGAACTTGAGAAAGGCTGTTGAACAGTCTCGCCAAGGTGCGTGGCGCGACGGGCCTGCCTTATAGGTTCAGTTTCGGCTGGTTCTGATCATTTGCGAGTAGACCGGCCGTCATTATTGGGGATACTATGAAAGAGACGCCTGTGGTAATTCTATGTGGGGGAAAGGGCACACGTATGCTTGGCCAGACCCTTACAAAGAAGGAGCTAGTTCGGGTTGGCGGAAGGCCCA
>JAUVOB010000226.1 GCA_030599405.1 Chloroflexota bacterium
AGCTGAAAACCCTACTTTTTTACTTCAATGTGGTTTATTGGGCGGCGTCGTGAAGAATGCTTGGAAGATTGCACGCAGGCAACGATCTCGGATGAGTCGCCAGCCAGTTACTTGCCTACATTGATAGCTCATAAACGCGTAGCGATACCCTGGGGGATCATTGGCAATGCGCTGGCAACATCTGCTAGACCACTACCCGGGAATAATTGGGAAGAGCGAGTTGGCTATGGGAATGGACAGCTACTCCGGAAAGACAAATCCTAGCTCTATTCGGGGGACTACGCTTCTTCAGAGCGCATGAATGCCAGCTGTTCCGCGGCGATCGTAGCAGCTAGTTCTAGATTAGGCGCCCTGCTGATTATCGTATCGCCGTCGAACACGTAGAGACAGATGACGTCATCGCCCTCCCAGCACATGCCGCCGTCAGGCTGCTTGCGAGATTTGGAGCCGTACAATCCGCCGGGATACTCCTGATAGGCGCTGAGAAACTCATCGCCGTCGGCAGCAGTGTCCCAGGCCAAGCGCAACAGCATGACGATCGACTCCGCATCATCGTTCCAGTAAATGGCATATTTGTCGCCACCCCAGCCGGTGGCAGCAATATCCACGGTCCGATTATCCAGCTGCTGGTCTAGATACTCCCTTAGATACAGTTCACCAACTATATCTTCGTCAATCAACTGCCATCCTACGCCCAAGGTGTCGGTCAGGGGTGCGAGCGCGACGACTTGGGGCGTATCGCCATCCAAATACCGTTGTGGGTGGAGGATATGTTCGGTAGATTGAGGGGGGTCTTCCCAAGCCTGATCGACGGCGTCGAAACCATCAAGCATATAGAGGGCCTCCACGAAAGCGACGCCTTCGAGATATGGAAACAAGAGCCCACGGGCCAAGACCGGTGGTGCGTTATCGAGTATGGGTGTTTCAACCCCCATCGCTTCCGTCAAAGCGGCCAGCAACTCCTCGGGGCTCAGAAAACCCTCAATAATGTATAAGGTCTGAACCATCGTCGCGTCCCCTTCAGCCAGGGCTGACAGCGCCATGCTGGCCTCCGAATCAAGGGTATCATCATCAAGTTGTTCTAGATCATAGTGTTGGTCCTGTAACGCGTGGACATACTCGTGGGCATGGGTCAACATTTCAAGGATGTCGAACTCATCATCCTCACTTATCAACACAAATTCATCGGTCTCTGGGTCGTAATACCCAGCGATCTCTTCCGAAAGCAGATCCAGTGTGAACGCATACAGATCGAAGTCGTCGGAGAAGAAGTCGAAGGCACTCATCACGATAGCATCGTTCCTAGCTTCCTCAGCGGAATAATCAGCCAGCAAATCTTCTTCAATACGTTGGCGAAGTTCTTCCCTGGAGAGTAAGGTCACTACAACCGGGCCCATTGGTTCTAGACCGCGAACTTCCACCACATTGGCCTCAATCTCAGCGCGAACAGCTTCGATCTCCTCCAAGATTCCGCTTGAATCTGGCTCTGCCGTTGGTTCGGCCGTTTCGACCGGCGGCGGTTCGGGCGTATCCGTCGAGACTGGAGTCTCGATTTCCTTGCTGTCCTCAGGAGTTGTTTCGGGAGCAGCCTCCTCAGTCGCCACAATGGTATCCTCAGGGACGATGTCCGGCTCCTCGGTTGGAGGAATTGTTGGGGGCGACTCTTCGGTCGCCTTATCCGGCTCGACGACAGTTGCCTCCGATGCCGTTGTCGCATCTGATGCCTGATCGCTGCAACTCACAAGCATCAGCAGAGCTAATATCAAGGCCAGGGCGGCAGTCGACGATAGTTTTATGGCTTTTCGCCATGCACCTGCCCATCGTTCAATCAAGTGGCGTTTATCGAACATGAATTCTGTACCTTTATTGAGTCGGAATGAATGGATTCGCGCGAGACGAACCCGGCGTGAAACATAAAAGGATTCACTTTCCAATTTGACGATAGTACGACAATGAAGGCGAAAAGTCGCGCCAGATTAAGGGACGATGATAGAGGAGGCGATTGTCGCAGCAGTCGCTAGATCAGAGGTATGTATGATCAGGCTATCAGCGGCGATCTCATACAGGCAGATGACATCGTTTTGCTCCCAGCAGTAGCCGCCGCCGGCTCCTTGAAAACCCTCGGTCCCCAAGCGGTGGTCTACGAAGTAGCGATACGCAGCGTCGAACTCTTCTTGGTCAGTTGCGGTGTCCCAGGCCAATCTCAACACAAGCAATCTGGAACTACTCGCCTCGTCGGCGTATAAGGCGTACTTTCCACCGCCCCAACCGGAAGCCGCTGCCTCGACTTGCTCGGAACTAAGCGTTTGGACCAGATATTCGCGAAGATAGAATTCGCCAAATGTATCCTCATTAATCATGCGCCAGCCTTCTCCAAGGACGTTGTCCAAGGCCGGAAGATACGGTTGCTGCGGTATATCGTTGCTCAGATATCGCTCCGGATGGAGGATCTGTTCCGTCGATTGCGGCGGATTTCGCCAGACCGCATCCAAAGCTGTGAATCCGTCCTGCTCATACAGGTATCGGATAAACTCAAAACCTTCTGAAAAGGCGAACTCGAAATCCTGCCTGAGGAACATAGGCAGAGTATCAAGGCTGGAAGGCCCTGTGGATTCAAGGGCATCTTCAACGCTATCTCGTTCTGAGTCATTGAATGAATCGCTATCAAGATATTGGTATTGCAGGAATGCTGCCTCACCTTCGATCATGGCCCGCAGGGCTGTCCGGGCATCCGAATCCAGCGCTTCAAAGTCAAGCATTTCGACTTGAAAGGATTCATCTTGTAGCTGATGAGCTAATTCGTGAGCCCCAACCCAGAGGGCGAAGGGACCATCGTCCTCGATGGCGTCAACCGAAATTACATACCCAGAATCAGGCTTGTTATAGACTAGGAGCATGCCTTCTATCGCTTGTTGATAATCACCGAGATCATACCCTGAGGGTATGAAATTAAAGGCTTGAAGGGCAATCGTCCTGCTGTAAACATTCTGCTCGTCGTAACCATCCCATCCGGTGATCATCTGCAAGTGTAAGTTGCCTTCGCCGCTCGAACCGGATTGCGGCGAAGTCGATTCGACGGCCGATCCTGGAAATCGAATTGAGGCTAGGTCGGCCAACTGTATGTCTCTCAGAGCTACTGCTCTGTCTTCATCACTCTGGTACATGGCGTTGACGACGACAGTCTCGGTCTGGCTTGATCGACCATCGGCACTGGTAGCCGTGGCGCTGATGGAATAGATTCCCTCGGAGGGTACATCCCATCGCACGGGAAGCGTAAAGGTGATCAAACCTCCAGCCGGATAGAGGACGGGTTCGCCATCGTCAATGACCAATTCAACCCGGTCGACACCTTCGCCGGCAAGGGCAACTATATAAAGAGTAATCGTCTCTAGCGGGCGGACCACGGCGCCGTCGCTCGGCGCGAAGATGATGAGCTGGGGTGCTAGCTCTGGGGTTTCTTCTTCTGTCTGGCTTGGAGAAGGCTCCGCCGGTCTAGCAGTACTAAGGACTGCTTCAAGCGTGGCTTCAGTAGAGTGCATCTGGTTACCAAAGGCTTCTCTGGTCGCTCCAGAGGCCTCGTAGGCAGATTCAAGTACTGCCAGATCCGATTCCAAATGCGACCGGGTAACCGTCATCGCCTCCCTTTCTTCTGATAACTCCTCCGCCTGCTGCTCAAGCTCCCGGTTGCGGTTCGAGAGAAAGACCACGGCCGAGGTCAGCACGAGCAGCAGCATCAAAAAGACTAATAGTATGGCAACTAGGTTCGATCTTCGCATGGGCATATCCTAAAGATATGCTACACAAGGCCAAATGGGGGGTCAAGCATGACCTTGGTAGCCCCCACGCCTGAGTTATTTATGATTCTTGGCTGAGAAGCAGGGCAGAGTGCCGTGGAGAGGTATTCGAGGATTAATAAAAATGGGTTAAGCATGATATCATATCTACCGCAAGATCGGCTCTTGAATCCGGAAATTTCATACCCTTGCGGTTTGGTTACCTTATGTGCAATCTAAAGAAGTTCTCATTCTTAATGGTGTTGCTGGTTCTGATG
>JAUVOB010000041.1 GCA_030599405.1 Chloroflexota bacterium
ATGCCACAGCATGACCACGGTTTTCCGACGGCGCCAGAGGTAACTGAGGAGATGGGCGGTGGAGACTACCGGATAGAGGGTGTCAAGTTCAACATGGGCGGTTGGTGGGAGATTCAACTTACCATCAACTCCGAAGGTGAGAGCGACAGCGTAACCTTCAACGTTATACTCCCCCAATGAATCATAGGACCGGTGACATCCATAGGTATGTCACCTCACTAGTTCTCATATCGCTCTTGGCGATCGTGGTCATAGCCTGCGACGACGATCGCGCAATCGAGGCGACGGATCCGGCATCGTCAGAGATGGACGTTGGTGCGAACATGGTAGGTTGGAGCGAAGGAGAGATTGCCACGCTTCGCTCTCTCTGGCTTGGCGCTCTTCAACCTCTAACCCCGGATCCATCCAATGCCGCCGGCGACCATCCTGGTGCGGTTGGCTTCGGTCATAAGCTCTTCTTCGATGCCAGGTTTAGTGGAAACGGAGAAGTCTCCTGCGCCACCTGCCACCAGCCCGATCTCAATTTCACAGATGGTTTACCCCTGGCAGAGGCTATTGGAACGACTTCGCGGGGGACACCGACGATTGTTGGGACGTCGCACGGTCCCTGGTTTTTTTGGGACGGTCGTAGGGATAGCCAATGGTCACAGGCAATGGTGCCGATGGAAAGCGCCATCGAACATGGCGGCACGCGCACCCAATTCACCCACATAATTGACGATGACAAAGGCTATCGAGAGGCATATGAGGTGGTATTTGGCCCTTTACCCGATTTCTCAGATAGAACGAGGTTTCCTGATTCTGCCGGACCGGTAGATGATCCCGACGCTCTCGCGGCATGGGAGTCGATGGATCCACAGGATCAAGCGGCCGTTACACAGGTATTTGTGAATATTGGCAAGGCAATCGCCGCCTATGAGTGCCAGATTATGCCCGGGCCGTCCCGATTCGACAGATATGTCTCTGCCCTGTTGGATGAAGACGAATCGGCAATAGAGGCCGCCATGACAGAGGACGAGGTCGCCGGGCTCCGGCTTTTCCTATCGCGTGGCAATTGTACCCAATGCCATAACGGTCCGCTTCTCACCAACAATGGGTTTCACAGCGCGGGTGTCCCCGATGCCAACGAGCTTGAGCCGGATGTCGGCCGTTTTACAGGTGTTGTCGAGTTGGTCGGCAACGAGTTTAGTTGCCTGGGAATCTATAGCGACGCAGATCCCGATCAATGTGCGGAGCTTCGCTTTGCCAAGACAGATGGGCTTGAATTGCTCGGGGCGTTTAAAGTGCCCACTCTGCGTAATGTAGCCGAGACCGCCCCTTACATGCACGCCGGTCAATTTAAAACATTGGCGGAAGTACTGACCCATTATAATGGGGCCGACCCGGGTCCCACAGGACATAGCGATCTACAGCCTCTAGGACTCAACGGCGAAGAGCTAATTCAGCTAGAGGCTTTTCTCCGGACGCTCAGCGGACCGCTCAATGCGCCGCCAGAGCTTCTGACACAGCCTTAGCCAGCCTGCCGTTGCCAGTTGCAGGTCGGAAAGGTGGCAATGCCACCAAAGGGATGCATATGAAATATGACCTTGTTATCAAGAACGGAACAATCGTTACGGCTGGTCAAAGTTACTCTGCTGATATAGGCGTAATTGGCGAACAAATCGCGGTCATCGATCAGAATCTGCACGGCCGTGCCGAGATCGACGCCCAAGGAAAGCTGGTGACACCAGGGGCAGTTGATATACATGTCCATATGGAAATGCCCATTGGCGAGATCGTCTCTTCCGATGATTTTTTCACAGGCACACGAGCGGCGTCTTACGGTGGAACGACGGCGATCGTTGACTTTGTCGAGCCTGATCCTGACGAATCGATGTTAGAAGCATTGACTAACCGTCGAGCGATTGCGGACCCGAAAGTAACCATCGACTACGGCCTCCATATGACTATCGGTCCGGTTGAGATCGACAAACTAGATCAGCTGCCTGAAGTTTACGAAGCCGGTTGTCCAAGTTTCAAGCTATACATGGCTTATGGATTCTGTCTGTCGGACGATGAGCTCATGGTGGCCATGGAAGCGATCCGTGACGTAAATGGTCTGCCGGTGATCCATACCGAAAATTGGGCCGTGATCACTGCTTTAATCGACAGGAGTCTGTCTAAAGGACGCGTGTCGCCGTCCTGGCACCCACGCTGCCGTCCGGCCGTGATGGAGGGTGAGGCTGCGGGACGGGCGATAGATATCGCCACCCTCGTTGGATCTCGATTGCACATATTCCATATTACCTGTGAAGACGTTGTTGATCGTCTATCTGCAGCCCGCGGCAAGGGAATCCCGGTGACGGGTGAAACCTGTCCCCAGTACCTGTTCCTGACTCAAGACATATACGATAGACCGAGTGTAGAAGGCGCGTTGCCGGTATGTTCGCCACCCATCCGGGGCAAGAAATCTCAAGAAGCCCTATGGCGGGCCTTAGGACAAGGAAACCTACAGATCGTTTCCACCGATCACTGCCCATTCACCAGGGCGGAAAAAGCAACCGGTTTAGGAGACTTCAGTAAAATTCCAGGAGGAGTTCCATCCATCGAGATGCGGTTTCCTGCCCTTTACAGCTCTGGTGTCGTGCCCGAACGGATCACGCCAAACCAATGGGTCGATATCTGCTGTACAACGCCAGCACGTATAGCCGGGTTTGATCGGAAGGGCGATATCGCCATCGGATTTGATGCCGACATCGTGATATTTGATCCAGACCAACGAGTCGTTCTTTCCGAGGAGACCCTTCATGAGGAGGTTGATTGGACGCCATATGACGGCTTGATGATTCAGGGATGGCCTCAGGTGACGATCAGTCGCGGCGAGGTAATCGTGGAGGATGGGGTCTTTTACGGACGCGCTGGTCGCGGTCAGTTTGTATCACGTCATTTCTAAGGATGGCAAGGTGCAGCACTCCAGTAGGTCATCACGGTCTTGTTGCGAACTAGATGGCGATCTTGATAGACCAGCAATCACTATTAGAGGTGTTGATCATTTAATTACGAGGTGACATTGTTATGAGTTCCGAGATTAAATCAATTTCTGATCCGCGGCTTAAACTTGATATTTTGTCTAAAGAGGATATCCAACGTATCCATGAGGCGACCCTATCGGTCATTGAGAAGACGGGTGTGCGGTTTCCATCTGCTAGGGCTCTGGACATATGGGAGGAACATGGCGCGACTGTCGACAGACACAAACAGATAGTCAAAGCGCCGGCGGATTTGATCGAACAAGCCCTCGGCACGGCGCCGCCTGAATATATCCTCGCCGCTCGATCGCAAGATCAAGACCTCAGCCTTGACGGCAATCATGTATACGTCGGGACTGATGGCTGCGGCGTAGAGGTGATAGACCTTTACAGCGGAGAGCGCCGGGGTTCCACTATTCAGGATGTGACCGACATAGCGGTTGTGGCTGACTATTTACCCGAAGTTGCTTTTCATTGGGTCGCGGTCTCCGCGCAGGACCGCCCGGTTCAGACACGCAGCCTGCATGAGCTACATACGATCTGGGAGAATTCAACCAAGCACGTACAAACGGAAAGCATTTATTCGGTGGTGGAGGCTAAAGCCGCTGTTGAGATGGCGACGGCGATCGCAGGGGGAAGCGTGGCTCTTCGGCAGAGACCAGTTCTTTCGATCATGCAATGCACCTTGCCGCCCCTCGGTCAGGATGGTGGCAGCATTGATGCTGCCTTGATTGCCGCTGAAGCCGGCCTCCCAGTTGGCTTTATGACCATGACTTCAAGCGGTTCAACGGCCCCGGTCACGCTTGCCGGCAATCTCGTCGTCGGAAACGCGGAAGTTATCAGCGCCTTGGCCTTAATCCAACTTGCATACCCTGGGGCTCCCGTATTCTATGCTGCCGCGCAAACATCGATGGATCTGCGAAGCGGTGGTTACACAGGTGGCGGTCCTGAGGATTTTCTGTTTGGCGCCGCGACCAATATGTTAGCAGATTTTTATAACGTCCCTCTCTCCATGGGTTCTTTCGCAACAGGCGCCAAAGAACCTAATTGGCAAGCAGGTGTTGATAACACCATGTCTACTTTCATGGCTTCGGTCGTAATGTCCGACATGTTGCTGGGCGTTGGTTTGTTGCACGGAAGCCGGATCTGGTCATTTGCCCAAATGCTGATGGATTGCGAGATCTTCGACATGGTCTGGCATATGATGAAGGGAATTGATATCAATGATCAGACCGTGGCCCTCGAGGTCATCGATGCCGTTGGTCCAGCCGGTAATTATCTGGCCCAGAAACATACCAAACGAAACATGCGGCATATATGGGTGCCTAAGTATATGGACCGCAGAACATACAATGAATGGCAGGAAAGACAGGATGGCGCTGTTGATTGGGCGGCGGCTGAGGCACGGCGAATCCTGGAAAACCACCAACCCGAAAGGCTGGATGCCGCTCTTTCCAACGAGCTACAGAAGATTATCGGCGCCATTGAAACTGATTAGGTGGATCGAACGACAAAACTACAAACTGGTATTTTATAAGTAAGGGATATCAACAGAAGATGAGACCAAGAACAGAACTAATCTCGCTCGACCTGATCGGCCGGATCCTCGAAGAGGCGTTTCAGCTATTGCGTTCACCGGGGATCAAGATCCGCTCCCAGGAGGTCAGGGCACTGCTAGCTGACAACGGCGCAATCCTCGTCGATAACAGCGAAGTGGTCCAGATACCCGAGCAACTCGGCCGTCGGGCGATTGAAAGCGCGCCCGCTGAGTTCTGGCTCTATGACCGGGGTGGCCAGCCAACCGTGCGGTATGGAGGAGATGACGTTCACTTTAATCCAGGATCTTCTGGGGTAAACATCCTCGATCCCCAGACAATGGAGCACAGACCTGCGCAAACTACCGATCTTGTGAAATTGATCAAAGTGACCGAGATGTTGCCCCAGTACGATGCCCAATCGACGGCCGTCATCTGTAACGATGTGCCAGAGGATCTGGGTGACATTTATCGTCTCTACTTAGTGTTACGCTACTCGAACAAGCCAATTGTAACGGGGGCGTTTACCACAGAAGGCGCCCGCAGGATGTTTGAGATGTTGGCTCTGGTCGCAGGCGGATCAGGGGCAATGGTTGAGAAGCCTATGGCTGTCTTCGATGTGTGCCCAACTCCTCCCCTTGTTTGGAGCGATTTCGGTGCTAATAACCTGGTTGACCTGGCCCGGGCTGGGCTGCCAGCTCAGATCGTCTCCATGCCTCTTGCTGGGGCTGCTGCGCCAGTTACCTTGCTTGGATCGGTTGTTCAACACGCGGCCGAGTGTATTAGCGGCATCACCATTCACCAACTGGCGCAATCAGGGGCGCCAATTGTATGGGGTGGAGCTCCCGCGATCTTTGACATGCGTTATGGGACGACGCCAATGGGAGCAATGGAGACGGCAATGCTCGATGCTACCTATGCCCAGGTAGGAAAGTATCTAGAATTACCCACCCATGCCTACCTGGGGGCCAGTGACGCCAAGATTGTCGACGCCCAAGCCGGTCTTGAAAGCGGTGCTACAGCACTCGTGGGAGCCCTTGCAGGTATCAATATGATCTCCGGACCCGGCATGCTTGATTTCCTTGCCTGTCAAAGCGCTGAGAAGTTGGTCGTTGACGCCGAAGCTATCGCCATGACGAAGCGTCTGCTCGATGGGGTGGAGGTGCGCACCGATCCACTGGCAACGAGCATGTATGGCGACTTTGGATTTAAGGCTGATTTTCTCAAGCAAAAGATCACCCGCGAACTATTCGGCAAGGAACAACACCTTAGCTCCAAGGTGATCGACAGGAATTCTTACAGAGCCTGGCGCGAGACGGGCGGTCTTGACACCTTCGATAGGGCCAAATTGATAGTGGATGAGCTTGTGGATAAATTCGAGAAACCTGATTTCGCAGGTCGGCAAGCAACTGAACTCACGAATATGATGGCAAGCCTGGCGAAAGATGAAGGCATGCCCACTCTACCCGTTTTGCCCTAACAGGCTGAAGGTATTAGCTCAAGAGCTACCGATAGAAAATCTCGCTGTCGGAGAAGTCGATATTGGATTCAGTCCTGCCATCGTGACGCGCCTAATCCTTATAGGAGGAGATAGCTTGAACACAATTATGGAATCGTATTATCCGGTATTCCGCCTTTACCAATCACTGCGCGACCAGATGATGACGATGATTGAAGACAAGGATCTGAATTTTCAAATAAGTGAAAACAATCCCTCATTAGGCGTCTTGTGTCGCGAAATCGGTGAGGTTCAGCATAGTTACATCGAGTCCTTTCGTACCTTACGAATGGATTTCTCCTTCCGCTTGGAGCAACCTGATTTGGATCAAAGCGTGCAACGATTAACTGTCTGGTACGCGGCTCTTGATCAGGAGCTAGAAGACGTTGTTTCCAACCTGAGTCAGGATGAGATTGACAATCGGAAAGTCGACCGTGGCGGTGATTTCCTTCTTTCTCCCCAGATCCAATTAGATGTCTACAAAGAAGCGCTGCTTATCTTCTACGGAAAGGCCAGCGTCTATATGAAAGCGCTCGATAAGGATCTGCCCGATCAATGGCGGCAATGGATCGCCTAGCAGAGGTATACACTTCTGGGACGCAGATAGCTGCTTATGGGTAAAACGATCCTGCTAACGGGGAGTCCAGGTTACGGCAAGACGCAGTCCGTGGCCCGTTCTTGGCACCATTGCCCTCCGGCCGAGTACATTTGGCGAACGATTGAAGTCATTAGCCCAGGTCGCATTTATAGAGGTTACACGCGAAAATCGAGAGGCGCTTCCCCATCAGTTGCTGGCAAGCATCATCGCGGAGTGAACGTTGATATTCATCTATCGTTATTCCAAGGTGGGGGGAGACATAGATCTATTAATCGGGCCCAAACCTATTGGTGGGTTAATTCTTCATCCTCTCTATGTAAAGTTGTACATGTTCTAATTCGCCGGCTGGGTAGATGGGCATCGCTGCCGGTAATTCACGGGCCGCTATAGCGATCATTTGTGCCGCGGCTTCCGGCGCCGCCATATACAGTATCCGATCTAGCTCCTCGCCCAGCTCAGGGTAGACAAACTCAAAGCGCCTGGATGGAGCTAGTCGGTCCAATAGGTTTCCATTTGGCGATGGAACATACTTGGTGATAAGTGTTAGGAGGTGATTTAATGCGTAAGTCTTTGTGTGTTCTTCGCCACTCAGTATTTCACCGCGCCTATAGCGACCGACGCCGACTATCAGATTCGTCAAAAATTGACCAAATAACAGCCTGTCATCTGCTACGGAACTATCGGCCTCAAGGACAGTCCTAGCGGCGATTCTCTCCAATGTACGCTTGACATGACCTCGGTCAATCAACACACGATAGCGATCAACCTTGGCAAGTTCCATCTCCAAAAGATCGAAGACTGCGAATTCCAGCAGGTGACCATTATGATAGACAACCTTTAGCCCATGCTCGGTTTCTCGAAACCAAAATGCAATCTGATCATTGTCCGGCAACCAGGTAAGATCGGTTCGGAATTCTTCCTGAGCGCCAGTTTCACATATTACGAAGAAGTCATGGTCTGACCATTGGTCAGGATGGTAATCGAGATCAGCCATAGATCCCAAGGCGACCAGACCGATGACCAAGGGATTCTCTTCCAGTGCCTGCTTAAGTAGTTGTGTAAATTCGTAGTAGCCTCTTTCCGCCATTAAAAGAACTCCATGAATTAATACCGATGTTTCATATCTTCTAGTCAACTGAACGCGTGGATTTGTCTAATCCTTTTCTGCTTGTAATAGGTGTCTGCCAGAGGTAGAATGCAGTTAAACCGCAGAGTATGGAGTGGATGAGGGAGAAGCAACCGTGGGCTTAACGATGGATATTTCGTGAGATATATAAACTACACCCAATGACCTCGAGCCGGGATTGAAACCGCGCCTAGTCCAACCGTCGACAATTGCCGGTTAACGACTGTTCATGATTATCGCATTTAGGATTGACATGAACGATAAAGGGTGTTGGGTACTCTATGGTGTCATATACCCTGCTGTTATTTACTTCAAATCGACTGTTTAGGATCCAGACATTTCTTGAGTCAACACATCTCGATTATTATATACCTTGTGCATAGCCTCCACGGCATCATCCACACCTTGCTCACCTGCGCGGAAAATTGCTTCATCAAGCCATACGACTGATTGCTCACAAGCATATTCCGCAACCGGCAG
>JAUVOB010000380.1 GCA_030599405.1 Chloroflexota bacterium
CGGCGCGATCGATCAAAAATTGATAGCCATCAAACCGTCGTTCCGTCTCAATGAATATTGGTTCTGCCGCGTTTGGGGTTCTGGCGACCATATCTGCGACGTTTTCGATACTTCCCCATGCGTCACCCGTACCCTGGATGTAGAGAACCTTTGCGTCGCCACTTCCAGCGGCTGTAAAGACAGGTTCGATGGCCGAAAGTTTAATCCCTCCAGCTAGTCTGTATAGCAGCTCGGTTAGGAGAAGTACCGGTCCCGAGAGAGCTCCCACGAGCTGGGCGGTCATCCGGCCGGCAAAAACGGCCGGACTGGTCGGCTGTACGGCGATGGCAGCCTTCACCATATCTGTTTGTGGGAGAGTATAGAGAAGCGTGTTGGCGCCCATGGAAAATCCGACCACGCCGATCTTGTCATTGTCTATGTCTTGTCGACCGGACAGATAATCAAGTGCTCCTAGCAGATCGTTGGACTCGTTCATCCCAAAGGTGACAGGAATAGCCGAGGCACTCCGTCCGTGGTTGCGCAAATCAAACATCAACACATCGTAATCCAAATGATGCAGCCCTTGAGCTAAGTCGAGCAGATTTACGGGCGAGCTGCCCGGTAAGTCGGACATTACATTCTCGGCCAGGGTGCCCAGGCGATTCCAAGGCCAGCCATGAACCAATATCAAGGTACCGGCAGGATCGCCTGATCCCCTGTTCGCAGCCGGGATGAACCAACCTGACAACCGCAACCCATCACGAGCCGGGAACTGGATCTCTTCGTAAGACATGCCGGCGCTACTAGGCGTAGTCCAGAGACGCTTTCTTGGCGGTTTGATCAAGAATCGGGCCATGTAGAAGGCCATGGTGGAGATCATGCCCGCGAGCACGCCAAATAACAGGAATAGGAACTGGATAACGCGACGAAACTGGACCATGATTCAAACCTCACACGAGCAGGCTATCGGTGGATAGATTGCTCCCTGGAAAGGATCGCAGTGGTGAATGGGTATTTCCGATGGCAGTATCAGCCTCGACTCACTTTCGAATTGCTTCACAACGAAAAAGCGCCTGCTTTTCCGGATCGCTGTGAACAAACCCTTTGCCGAAATCGCTGAAATGGTGGCACATAATGACGACTGGAAAGTATAACCGTCTGGAACAACCTATTATACTCGTTAAGCGACCAACGACATGGTTCTGCCTTCCGGGCAATATTCTTCAGAATCTCTAATGAGCCCCATGCCCGTTACGGATGATCGAGGTTGCTGGATAGTGTCTCGGTTGACTTTACTCGCCTTCGTCAAGCCCCAAGATCTCTTGTTTTGTATCCTCCTGCCAGCTCTGGGAATAAAACCAGGTTATTAGCAGGGCATCGCTCCAGCGCTTGAGCTCGGACATGAGCTCTCTACCCGCATCGCTTCCTAGCGCCTTGTACAACACCGCCTGCGACTGGAAGTAGAGCTCATACATTAAGTGAAACCGGGATTCCCCACCGGGCTTTCCTACGATTCTACTTACTTCGCTTTTTAGTAAACCGGGTAGCTGTTCAGCTAGAGGAAGGTGGGTAGAAGAGAAGAAGTCTTCCAGAGCATCTTCTTCGTCGACTCGGCGGTAGATAGTCACGAACTTGAACACGATAATCTCCAGGTGGCTATAGCATCAGGATAGCGCGAAACGATGACGCAATGCAGCAGGAAAGCAATCAAGTACCAAATAAACCTTACTGACTTATTGTACCGGAATCCAACGGGTAACGGGACAAGTTGGGGGCACTTCAGTGGCAGTTCGATGCCGGCCGTTTGCAGATGCTTATTGCTTTGTTATAATCTTCACAGATTCGAGATCAAGGGAAGAGGTCCTCGATTTTGCTTAACTTTTTACCAGATTCAATCATACCATGGCTACTGGGCGGGTTGTTATTGCTCGCCCTTTTTGCGCTTTCGGTAACCATCAGATCTTGGCGTGAGACCAAACGCTCGCCATATTTCTTCCTCCGCATGCAGGCCGGGAAAAAGATGCAGAGGTATATGGTGGCGAGCCTCGTTCTGATCCTGTTGACAGCAGTCGCTTCTGCCTACGCCTGGCAGGCCCCAGAAGAAGTAACCCCTCTCGTGGGCATTCTAAAACATGCTAAACCGAATCTGGAAGTCAACGATGCCGCCCCACAACAGGAGACCGTTGCCGACGAATCTCCAGAGGCGGTAATCATCAACCTCACCCCATTTTCAGAGCGCGATGTTGATTTCTCAGCCAGTGATCTTCTAGAGGCTCAGGAAGCACCGGCGCCATTAGCCGAACCGGCCGTTCAGGTTGGGCCAGAAAACACCGCGACAGAAAATGCACAGCTAGGCGGCATTGCCTTCTCCCTGGACGTCAGCGGGAACTACCAAGCCATCGATCCAGGTAACCGGTTTGTGGAGGGCTTCTACACTCTCTATGCAACCTTCGCCTATCAGGGAATGGTGGATGGGATGAATTGGTCTTGGGAATGGCTGCGCAATGGCGCCCAAATAGATGGCGGTGACCAAGAGTGGAGCTATGGCGAGAAAGGCCCTGGTTATATTTACTTCAGGCCAGAGGACGGCTTCAAATCTGGTGAGTATTCTCTGGCGATCTGGGTCGACGACGAGCTACAGAACCAGGCTGGTTTTACTGTAGCTGAGGGGGTCGCCGCCAACAACTAGCGGCCGCACTGCTCTGGAG
>JAUVOB010000143.1 GCA_030599405.1 Chloroflexota bacterium
AGACGTCAACTGGGATCAGTTTGTCAACCCCATCCAGTACGTTGTAGCCCTCCTTGAATGGTCCTCCACCATTTGCGCAAGCGCCCATACTCAGCACGTACCTGGGTTCGGGCATCTGATTATAGAGGCGAACGATGGTCGGAATCATTTTCTTGGTTACAGTGCCTGATACGATCATTAAATCCGCTTGACGTGGTGTCGCGCGAAAAACTTCCATTCCGAACCGGGCCAGATCGTATCGACTGGCGGCCGTACAAATCATCTCTATCGCGCAACAGGCCAGGCCAAAACCCATTGGCCACAGTGAATTCCTCCGCGACCAGTTGTATATTTTGTCCAGACTAGTGATAAATATGTTTTCCGCGACCTCGTCAGGAATCGGTACCTCAGAGGCCGGGGCATCTCCGTTTGAGCTCATCAGGAATTCATCTCCTCATACCAGCTGATTTGTATGTCTAGAAGGATACGCTCTGTTGCCAATCTCGAATCATCCATAAACCCAGGTAGGTGTTTGATCATTTCTGACAGTTCAATAAGACCAACATCCTCGGGGTTTCGATCTGGGAAGTGGTCAATCAGCGCGAGGGCAATTGCATACGCCGAGTCCCAATAAAGTTCTTGTTCAATATCCTTCATTAAAGCAACTAATTAGGTGGTTTGGCTAGCAGAAAACATCCGTGAGTGGCGCACATTTTTTCGCTTTGCCAACGGCGCCTATAATACATCATTGTCTGATCAAGGTCGAATGTACTATGAAAGATTTCATAAGCGATTCGTATAGAGGCGAGCAAGGTCAAATCACGGATATGCGAGATGTGAGTTTGCTCTCACCTTACCACGGTGGAAGCCATCAGGCGTGGGCAGAAGGATTGCGTGCCAGTAGCCGTCACAATATCGATCTTCATACGATGCCAGATCGATTCTGGAAATGGCGTATGCACGGGGGCGCCCTTACGCTTGCCAGGGAATATCTGGACTCAAATAAGAAGCCGGATTGCCTCCTCGTAACCGATATGCTCGATCTTACGACGTTTCTAGCATTAACGCGGCATCAAACTGCGGGTATTCCCGCGATTCTCTATATGCACGAAAACCAGCTAACGTATCCGCTTCCAGATCATCCGGATCTGGGTCCGATGCGAAGGCAAAGGGGCGAGCGTGACTTACACTATGGCTTCATAAACATTGCCTCGATGCTAGCGGCCGAAATGATCTTGTTCAACTCGGAATATCACAGACACGAACTCCAAAATGCCTTACCCAACTTCCTTAAACACTTTCCTGATTTTAACGAGCTATCGATCCTGACATCTCTGGCAGAAAAGGGGCGCGTGCTTCCCGTCGGCGTGGATCTAAACAGACTCTCTACTGAACCACCAGGAGCAAATCTGGTTGAGCCGCCGCTCATTATTTGGAACCACAGGTGGGAATACGATAAGGATCCCGGGCGGTTTTTCGATGCTCTTTACCAGATTCAGGTGAACGACATTCCATTCCGGCTAGCTCTATGCGGACGAAATTACCGCAAGCGACCGGCCGAATTTGAGATCGCATTAGAAAAGCTGTCGTCTAATATCATTCACTTTGGCTTCGCCGACGAAGAAACTTACAGTCGCCTACTCTGGGAGGCTTCGATCGTTGTCTCAACGGCACGCCACGAGTTCTTCGGCGTGAGTACTGTCGAAGCACTATATTGTCATTGCTTCCCTATTCTCCCAAAGGACTTGAGCTATCCAGAGATAGTCCCACTTGAATTCCATTCTCAGTGTCTTTACGCCAACGATGAACAACTATTATCCATCCTTACGTGGGCGCTGTTAAATCCTGAAGACTCCAGGACAATAGCGGCAGAACTTGCTGATAAGGTATCTATCTATGATTGGACTTCGATATCGCGTCTGTATGATGAGGTTATCACCAGCTTGTGCGAAGAACATAAATTTTCCTGATTATTGCAGAACTCGGCCTTGCTTACCTCATGCGCTGTTGCTTGCCGTCGTGCAGCCTTTCCCGTAGTAACTTGGGTGATATAATCTACTCTTCTCAGTTAGGTGATAAGGTAACTAAATATTCTGAGGCAGAGCTCAGGGCATATTTTCGAACACGCGCCCTGGCTTCACCATGATTAACTTCGCAGTGCCAAACCCATTCGTTTGAGATCGCATCCAATCTTTTTGTGTTGCGACCAGGAGATCAGCAAAAAACAACTATGAATGCAGTATATAAAAGAATGCCGGAAAAGATCCGACGATTGCCCGAAATCGCTTACAACCTCTGGTGGAGTTGGAACCCGGACGCTCGCGATTTGTTCAAGCGTTTAGATTTACCTCTTTGGAAAAGGACCGAGCATAATCCGGTTCGACTCCTTCAAGAAATCAAACAAGAAGACCTTGAGGCAGCGGCTAGAAGTACGCTCTTCATCCGCCATTACGACAAGGTCTTGATGGATCTCGATCGCGAATTGGCTAATGGTCATTCCTGGTATAGGCAAGAACATAGCGATCTCAGCGATCGGTCTATTGCTTACTTCTCGGCCGAGTTTGGAATTCACAACTCCCTCCCGATTTATTCAGGTGGATTGGGTATTTTGTCAGGAGATCACGCCAAAGAAGCCAGCGATTTAGGAATCCCCCTCGTTGGAGTAGGATTCATGTACCCGCAAGGTTACTTTCGCCAGCAGGTTCCTTCTCATGGATGGCAGGAAGCTGTTTACCAGCAGCTCGATATGGGCCAGGCGCCTATTAGACCAGTTCTTGACGGCGATGGGCAGGAGCTGACAGTCAGCGTGCGCATGGGTGATCACCAGGTGCACGCCAGAGTATGGCATGTTCAAGTCGGTCGCGTACCCCTCTATCTTTTAGATACAGACGTCGATGAAAATGATCCTTGGGACCGAGAGTTGTCAGCGCGGCTTTACTCAGGTGATATCGAACTGCGCATACGCCAGGAGATAATGCTTGGCATCGGTGGTGTCCGGGCGCTCCGTCGCCTGGGGATAAATCCTGATTTCTGGCATATCAATGAAGGACACTCCGCTTTTCTCGGCCTGGAATGTATCAGAGAAATGGTTGCCGAAGGTAAGAGCTTTGAGGAGGCGGCGGCCGAATACAAGAAACGATCGCTTTTCACCACTCACACCCCTGTTCCTGCCGGTCACGATGCATTTACATTTCACGTAATGGAGACATATTTCGCCGGTTATTGGGAGGAATTGGGTCTTTCACGCGAGCAATTCTTCGATCTCGGTAAACACGAGGAGGATTGGGGGACGAGCTTCAATATGACGGTCCTCGCCCTCCGTTTGAACGGTCGGGCAAATGGCGTTAGCAAACTTCACGGAGAGGTCTCCCGGGAGATGTGGCAGGAAGTTTGGCCCGACAAACCATTGGATGAGATACCGATCACCCACGTAACTAACGGCATCCATGTTCCAACATGGGCTCCATCAGAGTTCCACCAGCTTCTGGGCAAATATCTCGGACCAGATTGGGTTGAACACCACGACAATCCGACGCTATGGGAACGCTTGGCCGAGATCCCTGACAGAGAGCTCTGGGAGCACCATGCAAATCTAAAACGCAAGCTCATCAGCTATTTGCGAGAAAGAGCCCGGCGCCGGTGGGTTGCTGGTCGCGTTGACCCTACCCAAGTATTAACCAGTGGCACTTTACTTGATCCCGAGGCTCTTACGATCGGTTTTGCCAGGAGATTCGCTACGTACAAACGGGCGACACTCATCTTTCGCGATATCGACCGTCTGCAGAAAATATTGTTGGATACGCATCGTCCCGTCCAGCTGCTATTCGCAGGAAAGGCCCATCCAGCGGACGATCCGGGAAAGATGCTCATCCAGAATGTTTACAATCTCGCTAAACACAACCAACTGGGTGGACGCGTAGCTTTTGTCGAAGACTATGACATGCACATGGCCCGCTACCTAGTACAGGGTGTCGATGTTTGGCTGAATACGCCCAGAAGGCCAAGAGAAGCCAGTGGCACCAGTGGGCAAAAGGCGGCCTTAAACGGGATACCAAACCTGAGCATTCTGGATGGTTGGTGGGCAGAAGGCTATAACGGCGTGAATGGCTGGGCGATCGGCCTGGGTAACCAACACGCGAATCAGGAAGAGGGGGATGCTGAAGACGCCAATTCACTCTACGAGATACTTGAAGACGAGATCGTCCCCCTGTTCTATGATCGTGATCGAGATGCCATTCCCCGCGGTTGGGTTGAGATAATGCGTGAATCCATCAGGTCGAACGCGCCTCTTTTCAGCACGAGACGCATGCTTAAACAATATGCCAAAATATACAATGATACCATGCGGCAGAATGGCCTTGGACGATAGATCATAGGTCATGCTACAAAGAGGGTAAAGCGTAGGCGCCTGATGAAGCGATGGTTTCTGCGGCTAGCTCTCGTAGTGTTTGCCCTTATTTGGTTACTCTTCGCTTGCTTTCCCCTTCTGGCCTTAATTCTAGCTGCTAACGACGAAATCATGATTGGGCCAGAGCAACGTAGCCATTTTCGGTTGTTTATGGTCAGTTCGGATGAGCATCGGGGGGTTGGCATCGAGTGGAGCCGTCGCATGTCGGCGCACTCCGATTGTTATCTTTCGAATGTAAATTTCCTGTTATGGGAGGGTGATGTTGCCGGTCAAAACGTGGAATTCTGCCGCTGTCTCGATCAGGAGACTGGATTGCCGGAGCCGCTGCCGATGTGCGGCAGCAGCCTTTTGCCAGATTCCTGATCAAATGATAGTCGGAATCGTCCGCCGTGTTGTGGTTCGACACCCTCGGCCTTGTTGGAGAATCAAATGAGTAACGTAGCGCTAAAATGGTCAGGAGAAGGTTCGCGCATGTTTGTCGGTCGGGACAGTCGTGGACAGGTATTGGTAGCCGGATCGTGGCCGAATGAGGATTCCAGTTGGCTGGAATGGAAGGCTCTTAAGCCGTCTGACCTTTTATTGCTCGGCTTAGCTTCTTGCACCGCCTATGACGTAGTAACGATCCTTGAACGCCAGCGCCAGCGACTGACAAAATTATCCCTAGAAGTCAATAGCAATCAATTGCCCGATGCACCCTTCGCTTTTACGGATATACACATCCACTACAGGCTTGGGGGAGAGGAACTGAATCAAAAAAAGGTTGAGCGGGCAATCAGCCTATCTCAGGAGCAATACTGCTCAGTCGCAGCGACTCTCCGTGGGGTTTCCAAGGTGACGTACAGTTTTGAGATCGAAAAATAGCGTGGTGGAATCATTCTGCAGAGAGAAAACAAACGAGC
>JAUVOB010000279.1 GCA_030599405.1 Chloroflexota bacterium
AGAGCTGGACGGCACTCAAAGGTCACTGATCTTTTGATGGTGATGTGATCCAGCACTCACGACGTCTTCAGGGGCGATTTCAATTAGTCAAGGCGCCAGATGGTGATGGAATCCTGGATCAAGTAAATCTACCCTAAGGTCACGGCCCGACTACTCTGAGCCTTCTGTATGGTTATCAAAATCCCGTTCACCGAAATACAATGCCGGGAGGCACTTGGCTCCAGAATAGTCAGCTTATAAGCCATGTTCAATAAGGAGCAATCCAACATGAATAACGACGTTTCATCGCAATCACATAAACACCATCGACTACTGATATGGGATATACTTAGCGACAAGCGAACCCGTTCGGTTGGTCTATGGGTGGCTGTAATCCTAGTTGTTGGCGCGATCTTCTATCACTATGTCGAGGAGTGGAGTTGGATCGACTCGATATATTTCTGTTTTATCTCATTGGCAACAGTCGGATACGGAGACCTGGCGCCGACGACACCGGCCTCAAAGCTCTTCACTATTTTCTACATAGCGAATGGTATAGGCGCGTTGGTCGCGTTTGTCGATATCTATGCCTCAATGCGCATCGGACGGCCGATTGGAGACGCCGAACAGTTAATTGAGCAATAGAAAGTCAACTACAAAGGAAGGTTATCATCAGTGGAATGGTACAAGATAAGTCTCGATGACGTCGAAAATCAGCTGCACACAGATCCGCAAGATGGACTGGATAGCCTTGAGGCTGAGCGGAGGCTCGAAAAGTACGGCCCGAATGAGCTAATTGATAAGGGTGGAAAGAATCCCTGGCTGATACTTTTGCGACAGTTCACCGAATTCCTGGTCATTATCCTCATACTGGCAGCTATAGTCTCCGCCGCATTGGGCGAATGGGTCGACGCGATCGTGATATTGGCCATCGTGGTCTTGAACGCGATCTTGGGTTTCACTCAGGAACACCGGGCTGAGCAGGCCATGGCAGCCCTGAAGAAACTTGCCGTGCCTACGGTCCGAGTACGCCGTGACGGCGAAATTCAGGAGCTGACCTCCACATCCCTTGTTCCGGGGGACGTTGTCCTTCTTGAGGCTGGCAATGTTGTACCGGCCGACGGGAGAATCATCGAGAACGTCAACCTCAAAGCTCAAGAAGCAGCCCTTACAGGTGAATCGGAGCCGGTTGAAAAGAACCTGGAGATTCCTTCTGGAAAGGCGCCACCCCTTGGCGATCGCTTGAACATGGTCTATATGGGGACCAATATCACTTATGGTCGCGGACAGGTGATCATCACCGAGACGGGAATGAACACAGAGCTAGGGCACATCGCGGAGATGATCCAGAATGTCCAGCAGGAGTTGACCCCCTTGCAACGCCGGCTTGCCCATTTGGGTAGGATTCTTGCAGTCGTTGCCCTCGCTATCGTTGCCGTCGTCATCGTGCTTGGTTGGCTGCGCAATGAGCAACTAGAAGATCTTTTCCTGACTGGAATCAGCATGGCGGTAGCCGCCGTCCCAGAAAGCCTGCCGGCGGTAGTAACGATCGCCCTCGCTCTCGGATCTCAGAGGTTATTGAAACGTCATGCGTTAATCCGCGAGCTTCCGGCCGTCGAGACACTGGGCTCGGTAACGGTTATTTGCTCAGACAAGACAGGCACCTTAACCGAGAATCGGATGACTGTCACCATCCTCGACGTTGCCGGAAATCAGTGTGATATAGAGACACTGGTCGATAGGAAAGGAGTGCTCTTAGAAGCTGACTTGACTCCGGAGACGGCCGGCGACCTTAATGCCATGAGCGTGCTTGTGCGGGCCGCTGCCCTATGCAATGACGCTGTCCTTAAGGAAACCGCAGATGGCAAAGCTAGGGCAATAGGCGATCCTACCGAGGGGGCGTTGATCCTGGCGGCGAATAAGCTGGGATATAACAAGTACTCTCTAGATGAGCAATGGCCCCGTGTTGCCGAAGTCCCCTTTACCTCCGAACGCAAGCGCATGACAACTGTGCATAAGATGAGCCAGGATTTTGCTCCGACAGATCTGCCATGGGGGCAATTTCCTTACGTTCTCCTATCGAAAGGGGCGGTAGATAGCCTGCTGGATGTAACAGATCGAGTCTATATCGACAACGAACTCGTCCCGTTGGACGACAATCTGCGAGATCGAATTCTGGCCGCCAATGCCGAACTGGCGGGTGAAGGGCAACGTGTCCTGGCGGTGGCTTTCCGGTTTTGGGAAGAGGCTTCACTGCCGGAAGAAGATGATCTGCTTGAAGTTGATCAGGTATTCGTCGGTCTAATCGCTATGCTCGATCCCCCTCGTCCGGAGGTTAGACAGGCGGTGGCAACAGCGAAAGCGGCCGGTATTCGACCCATCATGATCACCGGTGACCATCCACTTACTGCAAACCGCATCGCTCGTGACCTGGCTATCACGGATAATGATCTTTGTCTGACAGGGCCAGACCTGGCCTATATGTCGGCCGAGGAGCTGGATGATCGTATAGATGATGTATCTGTTTACGCCAGAGTATCCCCGGAACACAAGTTAAATATCGTCAGGGCGCTACAGCAGAAAGGGCAGATTGTGGCTATGACGGGCGACGGGGTTAATGACGCTCCCGCTTTAAAGCGCGCTGATATCGGCATTGCGATGGGTATTACAGGTACCGATGTCTCCAAGGAAGCGTCCGACATGGTCCTTCTGGATGATAATTTCGCGACAATCGTCGACGCCGTTGAAGAAGGCCGGGTCATTTACGACAACATCAGGAAATTCATCAAATACACCTTATCCAGCAATACGGGCGAGCTCTTCTTGATGCTCATCGCCCCTTTTCTGGGGATGCCTCTCCCACTCTTTCCGCTGCAGATCCTTTGGGTTAACTTGGTCACAGATGGACTACCTGGATTAGCATTGGCGGTAGAACCTGGGGAGAGCGGTGTGATGAGACGCAAACCTTACCGTCCGAAAGAGAGTGTATTTAGTCGCGGCGTGGGAACTCAAATCATTTGGATCGGAATTCTGATGGGCGCAGTTTCCATTGTCATCGGTTGGATCGCTTTCAAGGACGGGGATTTGCCCTGGCGAACGATGGTCTTCACCACCCTGGTCCTTTCTCAAATGGGGAACGCCTTGGCCATGCGCTCCAGTCGCGACTCCCTATTCAAAATCGGCGTATTCTCCAACCGCTTGATGGTGGGCGCGGTTTTGCTGACCATTGTCCTCCAGCTAGTGATCATTTATGTGCCACTTTTCCAAGGGGTGTTTAGCACCGAACCATTGACAATCGAGCAGCTTCTGATTTGCCTCGGAGCGAGTGCTATCGTTTTCGTCATCCTAGAGATCTACAAATGGGTGAAGCGTGTTAGAGAGAACTATCTCGAATCCATACCGCAAGGCTGACCGCAGGGGTGCCTTTCGTCAGTCCAACTATTCCTATCATTCCAAGCTAACGAGGATTCCCCTCGCTCTAGGCCTCCAGG
>JAUVOB010000209.1 GCA_030599405.1 Chloroflexota bacterium
ATCGGCCGTGGACGTGGCGGTTCCGGTCCCACAACTCATGAAGGCCTGGTCGAGATCGTCGCCATCACTAACGACGGTTCCGCCCATGCTGGCGCCGCTTCTGTCTCTCTCACTCTCGATACCGCCAATGATCTATGCGATGTTGTCGCCGGCACTTTCAAGGCCAAGGGCGCCATTTTCAACGAGCTCGGAGCAGATGTTGATTTTCGCATTGAGAGTGATACTCTTACCCACATCTTTTTTGTAGACGCCAGCACTGATTGCATCGGCATAAACACCAGCACTCCCGACAGCGACGCCATCTTAGACATCGGTGATGCTGGCAAGCCTATCATCCTCCCCAAGCTAACAACTACTCAACGTAACAATGTCACTGCGGCTTCTGGCATGGTCATTTACAATTCTACCGATGGAACTTTAGATTACTACGATGGTTCATCATGGCTGCAACTGACAGGAACGTAGGTCATATATCCTCCCTGACATCCGAGGAACGCAATTTCATCGTGCAGGTCCTTCGCAGTGTGAAGCTGCATGGCAATCCCGCAGCGCTCCGGCAGGCATTAATGCTTATCGACAGTATAAATGGGAAGCTGGCAGAAGAACTAGAGGAGGCAGATAAGACCAGGAATCCTCATTTTCTCCCGTAGGCCTTTGGGCCGATATTAAAGGCAAAGGTACCAAGGATTGGTCCAACCAGGGTTACCGAGGTGACAAAATTCGAGAGAGCGTCCCAGAAACCAATGCTAATATCCACCTCGAACGAATAGGCGGCAAAGACTACTATACCCCCGAAGACTGCTCCCACCGATAAGAACCAGAAATTTCCCCGTATATCAAGAATCTCGGCTGTAAAATATACGCCCACCACCACGCCAAGAATGTAGGCGCCCACCGTACAAATGGTGAAGAAAAGCTTATCGGATGATGGAACCAGACGAGCAGCCACCTGGGCAAACAGGAAGCTAATTAAGATTGCAACAATAAACTCCGCGATCGCTCCGATTAATCGTTGCACGTTCATTGATCTGCTTCTTTCACCTCTCGATCAAGACGCGACCTGCACTATCCGCGTCGATACGTCGACGAGGAAATTTCCAAATTGTTAACCGACTTCTCGCCGCACCAGAGAAATATTCTAGCTTATTCAATGGTGCCGGGCGACGGAGAACCAAAAACGGCAGGTCTGGAAGAAGCCGAGCGGTTTGGATGGCGTGACTTACACTTGGGCCTCTAAAGAAATCTATAGGCCCTTGGACCGATATTATAGCCGACAGCAGCCAAAATCGGGCCTAAAGTGTATGCAACACCAACGAATCCGCCCATTATACCGGAGAATCCGCTAGTGAAGGTAGCGGAGGCTAGGCCTGCTGCCCAGGCTACCACGCCGCCAAATACCGCACCAGCCAAGGCAAACCATAAGTTGCCCTCCTGACCAGTGACCTCCCCAATTAAGGAAATTGATGTATACACCGCCAGCACGTAGGTTACGAAGATCGCCGCTTCGAGCACGAATCGCTCCGCGGCCGGGAGTAGTGAAACAACCATCAACATCATGATGGCTGTCACAAGAATGGCGGTAACTATCTCGATGATTGTTACTGCTAACCGAATCATAGATCCACCACCTTTCTAGGGCGCAACCTGGAAGGTAATCGGCGAGGCAGAACAGGTCCTGCCTATCATATTCTTGACTGAAACCTGAAGCACTTCGCGTCTTCTTCACGATGTCCATAGGATTCTCACTCCTGCGAAACACGGTACGCCCAAGACAATAATTTCGGCCGTGGAAGCAAACCAACCACCAACGGTCGGCCTTCTTTTGGCCGTAATAACAATTTAAACGATTTAGAATGGGCTGTGTATAGTCGGGAGGTCCCTTATACCGAGGTCCTATTTCAGGGGATTCGGATACAGAATGTTCAGTAGCTGCCGCAAATCCGAAATTTCATACTGGACATCCAGGTCTGGAACTGGTTCGAGGTGGGAAGGATTAAACCAGCAGCTATCAATGCCATAACCCAAACCGCCGGCAATGTCGGAGGTCAGACTATCGCCTATCATCAATACGTCTTTTCGGGGAGGTTGGCCGATGAGCTCGAAGGCGACGTCAAAAATCGCAGGATCTGGTTTAGCAGCCCCAACTTCCTCAGAGATGACTAAAACGTCAAAATACTCTCCTATCGTCGATCGCGCAAATCGCGGCCGTTGAACATCCTTCAATCCATTGGTTATAATTGCCAAGCCGAAATCCGACCGGAGTATCCTGAGCACCTCTTCGGCTCCATCAATTAGATAAGTACCCATAGAAAGGTTCTCTAGATACTTTCGGCTGAAGCGTTCTGGATCGGCGTCGAGCTCTAATGCCTTGAACAGCATCACGAATCTGCCGGTACGTAGCGAGATCTGGTCGATGAGTCCGCGCTCGAAATCACGCCAGATCTGGCCGTTGATCTCCCGGTAGACGGGCGCGTATTCCGGGCGATACTGGAAATCGAATTCTCGGAAGGTGTTCGCTAAGGCAGCGGCTTCAGCCTGATCATAATCAAAAAGCGTACCATCAGCATCGAACAACAGCCAACGATATTGGCTCATAATACGTGCTCCTTACCACTGTAGCCATCTTGGCCAACAGGTAGGGTACCAGACCTGCTGCGATGTACAACGAAAACGCCAGCGAGAACTATAAGACCCCCGGCGATATGCCAGGTCGTGAATCTTTCTCCCAACAGCAAAACGGCGATTATAGCCGTCACTACAGGCTGCAGTAACAACGTTGGCGCCACTATCGAGGCCCGCAGATAACCCTGGGCGTAGTTGATTAAGCTCCATCCGAGCAATTGGACAACCAGGCCGATGGCGAGGAAGTTGAATAGTGTAAAGCGATCATGGCCCAGCAACGGCCTATCTAAAGCTAGATTTAATATAAGCAAGATTATGGAAGCACTCGCCGTTGTTATCCAAAAGTAACTTAGCGTATTTAAGGAAGAACGTCCCCTCTGGGTTACGAGGTGGTAGGCGCCATAGAAAACCGCGGCCAACAATCCCAAGAAAGTGCCTAGACCAACAACGGTTGAGCTGACCAGATCAGCACCCAGAACTAATGCTGCCCCCAGGAATGCCAAAGCCAAACCGAGCCAAAAAAGTCTGCCAAGACGTTCCCGGAAAATGAGCAGCGATCCTAACCCCACCCACAAGGGCGCGGTGTTAGCCATGAGCGTAGGTTTGGTTGCCCCGCTATAGTCGATTCCAGTAGCCCAGAAGGCGAGGTCTAGAGCGAACAGTAGACCGCCGAGCAGGGCAAGGGCTACACCAGCCCTAGATAAGCTACGCCATTTGCCGTTCATGTGCCACAAGAAAGGAATAGTGACCGCGACTGCGGCGATAGCCATGCGGTAGAAAGCGGTGACCGTACCAGGAGCATTGGCCGAACGGACAAAGATCCCGGAGAAGCCGATACTGAGCAAGCCAATCAGTAGGGCCAGATATGCATAGATAGTTGGAGTCCGATTTACCATTATTAGAAGAGGATTTTGATACCACTTAAGGGGGAAGATGTCAATGATACATCGAAACTTTGAGAATTTCGCATCTGCGAGCTTCTGAAGTAGACGTGGGCAAGGAAGCGTGCCAAGAGGACTTGGCTTGGGCGGGAGATGATAGACGGTGACTCCAGGCGCCTTCTTTGTCATAATTGTCTAGAGACGTTCCTAGCACTAGCGCGATTAGCCGGGAAACAAACCGATTTCTCGATCTTCGACAGTCACCCTTCTTTACAAAGCTATGCCTCGTCGAAAGGAGGTAGATATCGAACTTCTCCGGACAGCTTGCCGATCGTACCTGGTTCAAGTTCCAGGACAAAAAAGTAAGGGTCGAACTTGTGGCTTTTATAGATTAAATCGCTTTTCGAAGCCGGCCGGAACCCAAACCGCGGGTAATAATCTGGGTGACCGAGAACGAAGACCACGCTTTTTCCAGCCTGTCGACATCGCCGTAATCCAGCCTCAATCAAGCGGGATCCGATGCCCTGTCGCTGATAGTCAGGCAAGACCGCGACCGGTCCCAACCCCATGGCCCCGGCCGATCCCGATTCAGCGTACACCTCGACCGGTGAGAAGAGAATATGGCCGACAGGCTCTTCGCCCAGGAGGGCAACCAGGGAGACCAGGGATTCTGACATCCCCCGGACTGCATCGACGAGATCAGCCTCTTCTGCCCGGTCGAAAGCCATGCGGTTGATCAAGTGAACGGCCGCCTGGTCCTCAGCGGTCTC
>JAUVOB010000441.1 GCA_030599405.1 Chloroflexota bacterium
AATGGCTGGCATCTCTGTAGGCATGGAGAAACGCAGTTTCTCCTAAGGTCGGTCTTCCGACCACGCTTCCACGCCCCTTCCCAAGCAGAAGTTTGGCTAGCTGCTCTATAGATATGGAGAACGTAGTTCTCCCAAGCCAAGCCCAGTCCTCTGGGCCACTCTCTGCCGTGGCTAACGCAGGCCGCCCAAGCCGACTCCTGTCGGCCAAACCCCCGCCAGGCCGACAGCTGGCTAGCTGCCCTCTAGTCCTAAAACCCCGTAGGTTTTGAAAACCTACGGGATCTTCTTTACAAGATCCGCCAATTTATTCCAATACTCGATATTCCACCAACGACCGGCCGCGGCGCTGGTCGATGGTTCTGTGAAGGTACGCGTCTTGCCGTTCCAGCAAACCAATGGTTGGCACATCCACCTTCTTTGTTGCTCTGATCAAACAAATGGCAAGGTACAGATGACCTTTTTCGTCATTCGAAACTACATCACGTCAATAGAAACAATCTAGACAAGCGTCACGCATAACCTCTGCGATTCGACTAACCATTTTTCCCCGACGATAGAAGTCTATGGAATTCTCGCTGGCTCAATCGCCTCGAAATTAGCGACATCAATCTCTGCTGTTTCAGGATCGGGCTCTTCATCACCAGGGCTCATCGCAAGTGGAATCAAGGCGATCTCCTCATTGAGTTTCTCCATCACAACTTCCCATTTGGTCATACCTTCTGGAAACGGCGTCCCAGGAGGCTCCCCGATGAGAGCATTTACCTCATCATCAGACAGATGTAATAAAGCCGTGTGAACATCTTCGGCATAAAATGTGAAACCTCCTGCGTTGTCAACTAGGTAGGCGCCGTATCTTCGCAGCGCAGTGAGATACAAGTGTGTTATCGGGGAGAATTCACTCTCGTCAATTACTTGACCCTCCTCATCCACAATGGTCTGCTTCAAGCGAATTCGCTGTCCAGAAGCCAGGGCGGTTGGATCAGTGTTGTAGAAATCAGTCTCGGTTGTAGAGACTGGGTAAAAGTAATCGTCCGGTATAGGCTCAAAAGGATCGCGGCTGGTATTGCGTGGACCTGGGATGGCGAAAGACAGTGCGTGCGCAATCTCGCCGCTCTCGATATCCTCCGGCAAGATAAGCCCTGCGAGCAACGGCGTTCCTACTGCACGGGCGCTGTAGTAGCCATCCGGATTTACGCCGGGGCCACGCAAATCGAAGAAATCTACAACCCCAGCTTGAAGAATTTCATTCCCAACCAGGCCACCGGCGAATCCGAGACACTCATCGTTTCGGAACGGGGTTGCCGCGAAGTAATCATATGATGTGAATGTATCTGGATCGTATAAGACAAGCCATCCATCTGCGTCAGAGTTCTCTGGTCCGGCAGGTCGGACCACCCCGGCCGGCGCGGGTACAGTAACGGGGCCGCCTTCGGTCTCTATACCGAATTTTGGGTGCGCCCATCCAATGATGCCTTCATCTTGACAGATGAACACATCCTGACTTCCTTTTCCAGCGCGAGATATGGGAACCGTATATTCATACAAGCCGATATCCATGTACGGCCACTCAGTCGCTGGCTCACTGTACCCTTCCAGTGTGCTTATGTCGCCGAGCAGCACACGATACAGGGAAAGTATATGCGCTTCACTTTTGTGGAGAACTGCTACATTATCAGCCCGCTGGTTCCAGGCGCTATCTGGCGAGAACAGGGGCAGATCAAAAGAAAAATCTCGGGATAATAGATCTCCTTCATCGATCACCGGTACCGGGTCATCATCAAATATCTCATCATCGGTTTCCTCAAAAAATTCATCGCCACTACTATCTGCAGTTGACTCACCCGATTCATCTTCATCATCCTCAAAGCCAATTGGAAGGTTGCAGGAAATGACGAGAAGAATCGCAACGGTACAGGGAAATAGGAGTTTACGGAACATGACAAACACCCTCTATCGACAGGCAAAACACCGGGAACATTCGATACAGGGCATTATCTTACCTACTGTGTCTATATACACAAACAAT
>JAUVOB010000029.1 GCA_030599405.1 Chloroflexota bacterium
ATGTATCCACCACCGGCGATTCCAAAACTGGTATCTGTAAGCGGTCGTGATGAAGCCGCTGTCGCCGCGGCCGCCAAGCGATTCGGCTACCAGAAGTACTTCACGGACTGGAGGGAGCAGGTCAATGATCCTGCTATCCAGCTCTTTGATAATGGTGGCCCGAATAATACGCATGCCGAGCCATGCATCGCGGCAGCCCAGGCGGGAAAGCACATTCTCTGTGAGAAACCACTCGCCCGGACGGCTGAGGAATCCAAGACCATGCTAGACGCAGTTGAGAAGGCTGGCGTCAAGAATATGGTTGCCTTCAACTACCGCTTCGTACCGGCGATTCGCCAGATCCGAAATCTTATCGACAGCGGCGCTCTTGGTCAGATCTACCACTGGCGAGCAGTCTATCTGCAAGAATGGATAATGCCCCACTATGGAACACCAAAAATATGGCGCTTAGACAAGTCGATCAGTGGAAGTGGAGCTCTTGGAGATTTGGGTGCCCATATAGTGGATCTAGCTCATTATCTGGTTGGAGACATTAAAAGTGTCAGCGCGATAACGAAGACTTTTATCACCGAACGCGAGCTGGAAGAAGGTCCTGGCACCGGGATCGTGGACGTAGACGACGCATTCGTTGCAGCTGTCGAATTCGAGAATGGGGCTATCGGCACTTTAGAATCTACGCGGTTTGCCGGTGGTCGCAAGAATTACAATTGCTTCGAGATCAATGCCGAAAAGGGCAGCGTTCGTTTCAACCTGGAACGTATGAATGAACTGGAAGTCTTTTGGGTTGACGAGAAGCCCAAGGAAACCCAGGGTTTTCATAACGTGTTGATAACTGAAGGCCATCACCCCTGGTGGGATAACTGGTGGCCCCACGGCCATATCATCGGATGGGAACATACCTTCATCCACGAAATCACCCATCTGCTGGATTGTATCGTTAACAATAAGGAAGTTGGACCTCATGGCGCCACCTTCCTCGACGGATACAAGACGGCGGTGGTGTGCGATGCGATTCTGGAATCGGCTGACGCACGTCGCCAGGTTGACATCAAATACTAGACGTATGTTTTAGCGAGGTGACCGGAAATACCCGCATACGTATTCCGGTCACCCTATCTTACAGAGGAACTTTTTATGGAGAATTCGGAAGAGACTCGTTCTGGTGTTCCGAGAGGATTGCCTATCGCGGCCGTGATAACATTGATCCTTGGTTTCATAGCTATGCCGGTGATCAACAATAATACGACCGATGAGCAACTGGCTAAGAATGTCATACTTGCTGCCATCCCGTTCATCCTGATATTCGCTTCCATCATACTTGCTTTCATGACTATAGTCTGGTACGTATCTAGCCGGCTGAATGACAATATCTCGGAGAAGTCCTACCGTCCGGTAGAGATATTACTTATCGGTGGTATCTTACTGGGCGTAATTTTCATTTTCCAACCCTGGGTATTCGAACTCTTTCGAGTCGGGTTCTTTCTGTTACTGGCATCGACAATAGGGTTCATACTATGGAGCCATGTGCGTCCAAAACCAGCTGACCAGGAGCTCGCCACACCGGCAGAAGGCGAAAAGGGCATAGGTTCAGGCGATTAGGATGAGTGACTTGTTTAAGCCAGGACCTGAACAGAAATTCACATTTGGCCTATGGACCGTGGGCAGTATTGGACGAGATTCATTTGGAGAACCGGTTCGTCAAACGATGTCACCGGTCGATTTGGTTCATCTTTTAGCCGGAGTCGGTGCTTACGGCGTCAACTTCCATGACAATGATCTTGTGCCAATCGACGCTACTAGCGCGCAAAGGGATCGAATCGTCAGCAACTTCAAAAATGCACTAGCGGAGACGGGCATGGTTGTTCCCATGGCGACGACCAACTTGTTCAGCGATGCATCGTTCAAGGATGGAGCCTTCACATCAAACGATCCGAAAGTTCGAGCTTATGCCCTTCAGAAAACCCTGAATGCCATCGATCTGGGCGTTGAATTAGGGGCAAAGATCCACGTTTTCTGGGGGGGGCGCGAGGGAACGGAAACCGATGCTGCGAAAGATCCGTTGGAAGCCGGTAAACGCACTAGAGAGGCGATGAACTTCCTCTGCGAATACGTTAAAGACAATGGTTACGATCTCAAGTTTGCACTTGAGGCAAAGCCGAACGAGCCAAGAGGGGATATTTACCTACCGACAACAGGGGCGATGCTGGGCTTCATTGCAACCCTGGATCACCCCGAGATGGTTGGTGTTAATCCCGAGGTAGCCCACGAACACATGGCTGGACTAAATTTCTTGCATGCCGTGGCTCAGGCTTGGGACGCCGGAAAACTATTCCACATAGACCTAAATGACCAGGCCTTTGGTCGTTACGATCAGGATTTTCGATTTGGAGCTGTGAACATCAAGAGTGCATTCTTTCTCGTGAAGTTCCTTGAAGATGTCGGTTACCAGGGGAGTCGACACTTTGACGCGCACGCCTACAGAACAGAGGACTACGAAGGCGTCAAATCCTTTGCTCGCGGCTGCATGAGAACCTACTTAATATTGATGGACAAAGCCGCTCGCTGGAACGCCGACAGTGAAATTCAGGCATTACTCCTGGAGATCAACGCTGACGATGGTTCGATGGAGGCGTTTAAGGGTAGTTATTCAACCGCTAAGGCCGCAGCCCTTAAGGAACAGGACTTCGATCGCCAGTCCATGGGGAGCAAAGGGTTGGCCTATGAGCGACTCGATCAACTGACCGTTGATCTGCTGCTTGGAACGAGATAACGAAGATGTTGCTCCTGGGTATCGACGTTTCAACGACGGGAGTAAAAGCGCTGCTCATCGACGAAAATGGGGGATTTGTCGGTAGCGCCACCTCGTCTCTGAGATTGTCAACGCCTCAACCTCTTTGGTCGGAACAGAATCCTCTCGATTGGTGGGAAGGCGCCAGGAGAAGCATTCGAGAGGTCATGAAGAATTCTGGAGTCAAAGGGGACAAGATCCGTGCTATTGGATTAACCGGTCAAATGCACGGACTTGTACTGCTTGATGCCAAAGGGGATGTTCTTCGCCCGGCTATTCTTTGGAACGATCAACGAACCGGTCCTCAGTGTGATGAAATCCGCAGGCGTCTAGGTAAGCGGCGTCTTATTCAGATTACCGGGAATGACGCCCTTACCGGTTTTACCGCTCCTAAAATCCTATGGGTCCAGCAGGAAGAGCCTCAGATATGGGCAGAAGCCCAGCATATCTTGCTGCCGAAAGGATACATCCGGTACAGGTTAACGGGTGAAATGGCGATGGATCGTGCGGGTGGATCGGGTACGTTATTATTCAACCTCAAATCCCGCAACTGGTCAGAAGAGGTACTGGAGACCCTTGATATTCCCCAGGAGATGGTGCCCCAGACCTACGAGGGACCCGATATTACCGGATGGATCACCGAAGAGGCGGCCAAAGATACCGGTCTAAGAACAGGAACTCCGGTGGTTGGCGGTGGTGGCGACCAGGCTGCTCAAGCAGTTGGCGTGGGCGCTGTCCAACCCGGCATTATTGCTCTGACGTTGGGAACCTCAGGGGTTGTTTTCGCCACAACAGAACGTCCATTGGTTGAGCCCGAAGGCCGGCTACACGCCTTCTGTCATGCGGTACCCGGTCGTTGGCACTTCATGGGAGTCATGCTCAGCGCAGCTGGTAGCTTGCAGTGGCACAGAGACGTACTCGCCCGTGATATGAGCTTTGACGATCTGGTGATGGAGACAAATGAAGTACCACCAGGCAGCGAGGGGCTCCTATTTTTACCCTATCTAACCGGCGAACGAACACCATATCCCGATCCGCTGGCCCGCGGCGCTTGGGTTGGTCTTACGGTTCGGCATACTCGCGCCCATCTGACCCGCTCCGTACTTGAAGGCGTAGCTTTCGGTATCAAAGATAGCTTCCAATTGATACGGGAGTCTGGCCTCGGACAGATCGAGCAAGTTCGCATCTCCGGTGGGGGCGCAAAGAGCCCCTTGTGGCGGCAAATTATGGCCGACGTCTTAGGCGTCAGTCTCGCGACGGTCAACACGACGGAAGGGGCAGCATTTGGAGCCGCCATTTTGGCCGGCGTAGGCATAGGACAATTTGATTCGGTACCAGAGGCTTGCGAGACGATGATCAAGGTCACCGGACTTACCGAACCGGTTGAGAGCAGATCGCCTACTTATGAGGAATTTTACGCTCGATATCGCGCCTTATACCCAATTCTCGCTCCGGAATTTGAGGCCATAGCCGCAACGGTTAACTGAATGTTGAAAGAACCTAGACTGACACCATGGTGTTGGCCAGGATTATGATCGACGGGAAAAATATGGAGCGCAAGACGCCCTTGGATTGCGATGTTTAAGAATGGGCCAATAGTCTGCATTGGGGTCATGGTCGCTGACTTAATCGGTGGTCCATTGGAGCGAATACCTGATGCGGGCGGACTTGTGTTGGTCAACAAGATGGGTCTTTTCCCTGGCGGTGGGGCGATCAACACGGCCGTCGCATTAGCGGAACTAGAACTGGAAGTGGAGATTATTGGCAAAATCGGGAACGATCCCCTTGGCGGTTTCTTGATGGATAACCTTGATAGACGAGCCGTTGGGACACAATTCGTGCAGAAGGATAGAGAGGCCAATACATCTGCGACCATGGTAATGGTAGATCCAGACGGCGATAGGCGGTTTGTTCATTACATCGGTGCAAATGCGGGTTTTACCATAGAGGACATTGACTTTGAGATGGTCAACGCGGCGTCGGTTGTTCTCGTAGCCGGAGCAATGGTAATGCCAGGTCTAGACGGCAAGCCGCTGGCCGATTTACTTAGAGAAGCGAGTCGCTCAGGTGCAATCACTTGTCTAGATACGGCCTGGGATGAGTCAGATCGATGGCTGCAGATATTGGAACCTGCTCTGCCATACGTCGATTACTTCCTACCAAGCTTAGTCGAAGTACAGGCGATGACTGGTTGTGTTGGCCCAAATGAGGCCGCGGTCGAGCTCCTCAAATATGGTATGCGAACCGTGGTAGTGAAATTAGCAGACGAAGGATGCATGCTGTCTATGACCGCGGGAGAATCGTTTCACGTTCCAGCCTACGAGGTGGATGTTGTTGATGCAACCGGGGCTGGAGACTGTTTCAATGCCGGTCTTATAGCCGGGATATATATGGGTTGGTCTTTGGAAGATTCCGCTCATTTGGCCAACGCCATGGGTGCTCTTTGCGTGACTGAATATGGTGCGGCAGGGGGTTTGCGTTCGCTCTCAGAGATTAAGGCTTTCATGGCAACTACTCCGCAGAGTATTCCAGCCCTCGGATTGACTTAGGTAAAAGGCAGGAGATTAAGGATTAGCTATGATCAAACGCAGTGAAGTAAGAGAAGCTCAGGCACGCGCGGCTGAGATGCTGGATAGAATCGGTTTTCGCTTAACGCCTGAGGAACGAGAAAACATCGAAATTGCCGAATTTGGATTAGGAGAGCTGGACCGCACTGGCCTAGAGCTGGTTGTCTACGTCAACACCGACCGCTACTGTGCTAAAGAGCTCGTGTTGTTCCCTGGACAAACTTGCCCTGAACACCGGCACCCGTCCGTGTTTGGTGAAGCGGGGAAGATGGAAACCTTTCGCTGTCGCTGGGGTAAGGTGTGGTTATATATCGATGGGGATCCTTCTCCCGAAATCCAGGCCCAGGTCCCCCAAGGTAGTGAGGAGTACTACACGGTCTTTCGCGAAATAGAACTCAACCCAGGCGACCAGTACACTATTCCACCGGATACGCTTCATTGGTTCCAGGCGGCGGAGACCGGAGCGATCGTGTCAGAATTTTCAAGCACCAGCCGCGATGAATTTGATGTGTTTTCAGACCGGCGAATAAAACGAATGCCGCAAATCGTCGAGGATGAATAAAGGAATGAGATTCCTTATCTTTGAGTCGAAGTATAGACTCTCTTGGATATTATCTTAGCAGGAACAGATGGATCTTTACGGTCGTGAGTGGAGCAAACGTGAAATCGAGGCTCGTGTCGGAAGGATAGAGCAGATTGGCGGCGTACGACGGCTCCAATGGGCCGAGGGCGCCGAAGACGGCGTGATCCACTACCAGGTTCGCACCGGTGCCGGCTTAAGTTATTACGTGGCGCCTTCACGAGGATTGGACATATCCCTCGCGGAGTTTGGTGGTGTCCCCCTCAGTTGGCAGTCACCAAATGGAGATGTACATCCGGCGTATTATGACGCCAATGAGGCAGAGTGGCTGCGCACGGCTGCCGGCGGTCTGCTTATGACCTGTGGTCTTGATTATGTTGGTGCACCTGAGGTAGACCAGGGTCGAGCTTATGGTCTTCACGGTCGTGCCCATCATTTACCTGCTCGCCATGTCTCCTCCTCTGGAAATTGGGTTGGTGATAATTATGAAGTCCGGATCAGCGGCGACATCGAACAGACCGCCATATTCGGTGAAAACTTACGACTTAGTCGCTCAATTTTTAGTCGTCTCGGAGAAAACCGGCTCGAGATCGACGACGTTGTTGAGAATGTGGGATTTAGTCCATCTCCGCACATGATCCTTTATCATTTCAATTTTGGTTTCCCATTGTTGAGCGAGGCGACCGAGATCACCTTTCCGTCTCGAAAAGTGATACCGAGAGACGAAGGGACACCGATCTCGGGGTTCAACAGTTGGGAAGCGCCTCAAGCGGGTTACCAGGAGCGTGTTTACTACCATGTTGATCTCGAAGCCGAGCAAGTGTCGGCTCGTCTATTCAACCCGCGCTTTCCCGCGTCTAGCGGCGATACGGTTGCCCTCTCAGTGACCTTGAGCTGGTCAACAAAACAACTACCTAAATTGATTGAGTGGAAGATGCCCGGAGCAGGCACACACGTGCTTGGTATTGAGCCTGCGAATTGCTACGTCGAAGGGAGAATCAAGGAGAGAGAGGTAGGTGCGTTAGTAACCTTACAGCCAGGAGAATCTCGGACCTACCAGCTATCTCTTGAGGTAAAGGCGGAATAGGCATGCCGGTGGATTGATCCTCAATGAAATACATAACATGACGGGACAACGACCACATCGAATTATTAATGCCGTGGCGCCAATACGTATCTGTGATAACGGGGGCTGGACGGATACGTGGTTTGCCGAATACGGCAAGATATTCAACATTGGCGTTTACCCGTACGCAGAGGTGCAGATAGAGGTATTTCCAGGCGGAATACTACCAAATCGGGTTGTCATTCATGCTGAGAACTATGGCGAACGCTATGCGTTAAAGCGGGAACAGCCGGGTTGGGATAGACATCCTCTTCTGGAAGCCGCCATCGAACTAATGGGTGTTCCCAAAGACCTCTCGTTCCAGGTGACGATATTTTCCGAAGCTCCCAGCGGCGCATCGACGGGCACCTCAGCAGCGGTTACAGTGGCCCTCATTGGTGCGTTGGATAGGTTGACGCCAGGTCGTTTGTCACCGCACGAAGTAGCTTATAAGGCCCAGTCTGTCGAGGTTGATTTGCTAGGTCAACAGTGCGGGATCCAAGACCAGCTTTGTTCTGCTTACGGGGGCATCAATTTTATTGACATGTTTCAATACCCACTCTCGACGGTGTCCCAGATCCAGGTTTCCAACGACATCTGGTGGGAATTAGAGCGGCGACTTGTCTTGATCTACCTGGGTAAATCGCATAGCTCGTCTAGGGTTCATGAGATGGTCATCAAGCAGCTTGAAGACGCCGGACCCGATTGTCCCCAATTGAACGAACTTCGGGCTACCGCTGACCCTTCGCGTGATGCCTTGTACCAAGGCGATTTCGAAGCACTAGGCCGGGCCATGAAAGCCAATACCGAGGCTCAGGGCCGCCTTCATCCGAAGCTAATCAGTAATGACGCTGCCAGGATAATTGAAATCGCCCGTGAACATGATGCACTTGGCTGGAAGGTGAATGGAGCAGGCGGCGAGGGTGGGTCAGTAACGATATTAAGCGGCACCCACTCTTCAGTCAAGCGGGCAATGATACGGGAAATTGAAGCAGACAACCGATTATTTCAAAGCATTCCCATCTACCTTAGCCGTTATGGCCTACGTACGTGGGAGAGGGACGCAGGAGTTTAATAGAAGTGCATTCATGAATAAATTCGATTATCGTTTTTCTTTCGGTCCTTGGAATATCCATGAAGGCGCAGATCCATTTGGACCACCCGTTCGACCATCAATAACATTCAACGACAAGCTGCCCGTCTACAAGGAACTAGGTTTCGATGCGGTCCAGTTCCACGACGATGATGCCGTTCCGGACTTAGACCAGCTATCCGCTTCTGAGATTCGCTCCCATGCCAGGCAGATGCGAAACCAACTGGACAACAATGGCTTGGTCGCCGAGTTTGTCGCTCCAAGACTCTGGGAGCAACCGCAAACCGTCGATGGCGCATTTACTTCCAACGATGCCAAAGTCCGGAGCTATGCTATCGAACGCGCCAAGAAGACGGTTGACATTGGCAATGAACTTGGCACTGATTTGATGGTCCTTTGGCTTGCCCGGGAAGGAACTTATCTCAGAGAGGCCAAAGACGCTGTTAGGGCGACACACCAGTTGATTGAGGCGATCAACCAACTTCTCTCCTATGATGCGGACCTGCGAATCGCCATAGAGCCAAAACCGAATGAACCGATGGATTTGGCCTATATCCCAACCATGGGCCATGGCCTGGCACTCGGAATGCAGTGTGACGATCCTACACGCGTGGGTGTGCTGATGGAGTCGGCTCATGCCATTCTTGCCGGTTTGGATCCGGCCGATGAAATCAGTTTCGCTTTGAGTTTCGACAGACTGTGGAGCGTGCACCTCAACGACCAGAATGGCCTTAAATTTGATCAAGACCGCTCATTCGGATCCGTAGACCTTCGGCGAGCCTTTAACCAGGTGCGTGTATTGGATGA
>JAUVOB010000265.1 GCA_030599405.1 Chloroflexota bacterium
ACTGTCCAACGCTGGCGCTCTAGTTCATCATCGTCAATCTCATCGTCACCACCTCGCACCGCGTCAGCCAGGCTGTCTCCGATAAGATTGCCTCCAATCGTGTCCCCGACTGATTCTGCCATTTGATCCTTGAGTGTGCTCCAGGCCCTCTTTTTGCCTTTTTCGGGCAGCTCCTTGGTAAATTGTCGCAGCGCATTTAGGTTGAGGTTCTTTAACGTCCTTAGCTGTTCTTCCGATTCTTTAGACTTGAGACGGCTCAAGATCTCTTCGCCGCTCACCCACGTGTCGAAGAACTCGCCATCTGAATGCTGATAACGTACCTGGATCTGATCATCATAGGCGTATCGCATCTTGCATCTTGCTGAAAATTGGTGGTAAGAAGTCACAATGCCTTTCCTTTGCCCCTAGCATGCATCAAACCTAGGTGAACTTTCAATGAGACGATGGTTATGTCTGTTGATGTTGAGGCCATGTGAATAGTTGTCTGGAAGGAGAATTTGCTCCATGAGGCGGATTAAGCTGTCCGGGACTACGATGGTTCGTGATTATCCACGATCAACGAGAGGGTTGGTACAAGAAACAGTAAATCCCCACACAAGCCAGTTGTGAATCTGAGACGGGTCACTTGGCGAATCTCCACGGGCATATCTGGCGCTCAAGACGGTCTACCGAGAAGTACAGACCAAGGCCAAGTATGCTCATAGCCACGACACCCGCATACATGGCCGGATAGTTAAACAAAGTACTTCCGTTTAATGATATGTAATAGCCCAAACCTCGATCAGTTGCGAAGAGTTCGGCAATGTACAATACTGCGACTGCCGTCCCGACCGACTGGCGGAGGGCCGTCAGAATGGCAGAAAGACTCGCCGGCAAGTAGACATAACGAAACAAGGCTCTTCGACCCGCGCCCAGGCTCCTTACTGATAACAACGTCTTGGGTTCTATGCCAGCCGCGCTGTCTCTAACCAGCACGAGAATCTGGAAAAAGAGGATCATGAAGATGATGAATATCTTAGGGAAATCCCCAATCCCGAACAACAAAAGGACAATGGGAACGAGTACAACCTTCGGTATGGGGTAGAGCATGTAAATCACTGGTGAGAACATGCGATTGAGCTTAGCGCTTTGGCCAAGCGCAATACCTGCCGGCGCTGCTAACATAACAGCCAGTATTATGCTGGCCAGAACGCGCCACAGACTCACCAGAAAATGACCTGCCAGGCCGTCGCCTAGTTCTTCGACAAATACCCTACCAACTACGACCGGTCCAGGGAGGATTGGCTCGTTGACCAGCCACGAGATTATCTGCCAGAGGACAATAAGGGCCAAAAGTGCGAGTAGTATGTCACGCCGTCTCACGATCACTTTCCATATAATCACGCAGGCGACGGCAGACATTGTAATATGCTGGTTGATGGCGGAATTCAGGATCCCCAGCACCGGAATTGTCGATGATGATTGGAAGGCGATTTGGCGGTTCGCCTAGCACCATTATTCGCTGGCCCAGAATCGCAGCTTCCTCTATTGCATGGGTGACAATAACTGAGGTCAATTCCTCTTCGGCCCGTAATTCAAAGGTCAGGTTTTGGAGTCGCTCTCGAGTAGGAGCATCAAGCGAAGAAAACGGCTCATCCATCAACAGGAGATCGGGATTCAAAGCCAGCGTGCGGGCTATGGCAACTCGTTGTCTCTGACCACCGGAGAGTTGACCGGGATACTTCGCGGCATGCTCAACCAAGTTCAGGCGTTTTATCCAATAATCGACGCGGCGCGCAAAGTCGGAGACATCTTCATCGATAGGGACGTGTTTGCCATCAGGACCGTAAAATCTCCTTATCTCTAGGCCGAGGATTACATTTTTGCGGGCTGTTGCCCAAGGCAGCAATCCGTAATCTTGAAGAATGAGACCGGTTCGGGGCCGGGGACCTGCCAGCGGACTGCCGTTGATTAGAATCTCACCGCTATTCGGCTGACGCAAGCCGGCAAGCAAATAGAGTAGGGTGGTTTTGCCGCATCCAGATGGACCCAATACAGCCCAGGCGTCACCTATCTCGATCTCCCAGCAGAGATCGTTAAAGACCGGATCGTGCTCCGGATAAGCAAACGTAACATTATCCAGAACAATCATTTCGTTTGTTCCGTTGGAGATAGCCGGTCCCGATTGAGTAAAAGAGTTCTCAGCATTGATAGGGAATCCGCTATCCGTATCCGCTCGGCAAATTAGTCCTTCTCTTATGGCAGGAAGGAATCGTCGACAGAATCATCGTAATCTAGATCATCATCAATGTAGCCCTTGGATTGGGCCCACTCGAGGATGTCTCGCCACTGTGACAGAGGTGGGACGCTGCCCTGAGGAAAATCTGGAATAATGTATGAGCCGAGAAGCGGTTCAGGCACAAGTTGTCGCTCGCTTAGTAGATCGCTAAATTGATCCTTGTCGCCGTTGATATCGTCAACGGCTCTTTCCAGAGCAATCAGGAATTTGCGAATGGCCTCTGGCTGCTCATCGACGAATTCTTTGCGAAATGAAATGGTGCTATGGCCGAATTCCGGATGCGCGGAATCATCGACGATGACAACCGCCCCGCTCTGCATGGCCAGGGACGACAGCGGATCCGGTAAATTGGCAGCGGAAAGCTCGCCGGAATTTAGTAGGGCCATGCGATCAGGTATCCCGGGAACGGCTATTGTGTTGATATCGTCATCAGTAAATCCTTCAGCTTCTAATAGGCGGTCAGTCGAGTATTCAATTATCGTCGCCTCAGAAATGCCAATCTCTTGCCCTTTCAGCGCATCAAGGTTTGTGATACCGCTTTCGGCTGAGGCTAAAATGCGAAATTGAGGATACTCAGGAGTTGCGATACGCGCATTGCGCACAACAATGATCTCTTGACTGTCTTTGTTATAGAAGAGCGTCGACAATACCTCGTTGATCATACCATCAGCCTGCCCAGCCTGTATAACCTGATCGCGCTGTGAAGCCGAGGGTACGGGTATAAACTCGACTATCAGGTTTTGCTCCTCGAAGTAGCCATTTTCATCAGCTACATACATGGGAAGGGCATCTAGTATAGGCAGCACGGCCATTCTTATTGTAACCGGTTCATCCGATACACCATCGGTTGTACTTGCAGCCGTATCATTCTCCTGGCCGGCCGCGGCCGACAGTGACGCATCCTCGTTGTTTTCTCCATCGCTGCAGCTGACCAGGGCCAACAATGTCGCAACAAGAAAACCGACAATAATCAAAAATACGGCCCTTGATCCGCGGCTGTATCTACTAGAACTATTCATGACGTACGCATTACCTCCACAAGCAATAATCTGCTTTACAAATCAGTTTGTATTTTCAATTGGGGCGCAGACCGGTGGGAACTGTGAAGTTGCTGTATCGTCGTCCACATACCAAAATGATTTACTATCGTTTTCCAGGTGTATTTTTCAGGTTGCCCTCTTCAGCCATCACTGACGGGCCACTCTAGGCCGTAGGAATCCCACTTATGATCAACGAGAGATTGGATATCCCCGGTCATATCCAGCTCAGCTGGCCACTCCCTATTGTGGGCATCCGCCTCTCCTTTA
>JAUVOB010000100.1 GCA_030599405.1 Chloroflexota bacterium
ATGTTTTTCTTGTCACGACGGTCGACTATCCTCGGGACCGTTACTCACCGGCAATATCTGTTCGCACACCACTCAAAACGAGCAATACGGGGCTATCACTCGAGAGTCTCAGAAATATGCGTCTGGCAGCGGTAAGGAGTGCACTAGAGGACCTTCAGCCTGATATCGTACATATCACTGGACCATATTTGTGGAATGTTTTCGTCGTCTGGTGGCTCCGGCGCCGAGGAATTCTGGTCATACATACACTACACGATCTGGATCCCCATAAAGGAGCTGTGTACGGAAGATTACTCCATGTCTGGAATAGACTAATTACTCAGTCGGTGGACAAGATACTGGTCCACGGCGAGGTATATCGCCAGAGATTGATTCAGAAGGGCTTGTCGGCCGATTCTGTCGTCACCACCCCACTTCTTCACTTATTTGTAGGTTTCACAAATCAGTCCGTCGCCCGTGATACTGCTTTGGAGACATCATTCGGCAACAAGATTTTGTTTTTCGGTCGAATGGAAGAATATAAGGGTGTTGAAGTCCTACTCGAAGCATATCGGCTCATGAGGTCTCAATTCGATCCCGAGCGAGCCCCTCCTGTCTTGGTTTTAGCAGGTACCGGAACCCTACGCGGTAATTGGTCAGCCCAATTGCCACCAGGCGTCGAATGGCGCGATCATCTCATCAATGATAGTGAAGCGCTTGAATTGTTCAGCACATGTGGCCTTGTTGTTCTGCCCTATGTGGATGGCACACAATCGGCCCTCATCGCATCTGCGTACTACTTCAATAAGCCCGTTGTCACTACCAATGTGGGGGCCTTTGCAGAATACGTTGGCCAAGGAACAACTGGCCTGATCGTCGATCCAGGTGATCCGGAGGCGATTTCTAGGGCATTCATAAAAATGTTTGCCGACGAATCCATATTACGTACCATGGGCAGTGCAGGGAGGCAATGGTATGATAACCAGCGAGATAAGGAGATAATTTCGCTCATGGATCTCTATAGCTAGTACCATGCGAGTTCCTCGATTGAGAGCTATGAGCAATCGATACCCGTCTAGGATGCTACAGATATTCGTAGAGTAATTTAATTAGATGAGACATGTTTCTACTAGTTGTTTTTAGGCAACAAGGTGACCGGCATGACCTCAATTGATGATCGACATGAAGGGCAAGGACAGCCCTCGGTCTCAATAAAGCGACGTCGGATTTGGTTGCCATCCCTTGGATTACGGGTATCAGAACGCATACTCTTACTCGTTGTCGCCGACATATTTCTTTTGTCAACCAGTTTGATAATCTCGCTAGTGTTGCGAACTGATTTGTTACTGGACGCTATGGCGATCTGGTTGAACGTTAAATGGTTCGTTACTTTGGCCGTTCTTTGGAGTGTGATCGCCACCCTTTTCCGACTTTACGACCTCTCCCGAGCGGCAGATCCCGCCACTGGAGTTATCATCTCCGCAGGCGCCGCCGGTCTGACGAGCTTGATCTACTTGACGATACCATGGCTGACACCTCCAATTGAAAATCGCAGCCAGGGTTTTATATTCGTGATTTTCTCGGTGGTACTGATTGGATTATGGCGTCTCCTTTATGCCCAGTTATTTGTGCAACCAGCTTTTCAACGTCGGGCTATTGTCGTAGGCGCCGGGAACAGCGGTAAAGCTCTGGCCCGGGCCCTGGAAGGCAACGGGCAGAATAAGAAAGGCAACCGCTTATATGGCACTGGACATGAATTGATCGGCTTTGTTGACGATGATCCAGGAAAAGCTGGAACGGCGATTCTTGGAGTTCCGGTGCTCGGAGACAGCAGCCGGCTACTACGTTTGGTTCGAGAGCTCGAGGTAGATGAGGTAGTTGTATCAATAACCAATACGGAAGGAATTAAGCCTGAGCTATTCGAGGCCATTCTTGATTGCCGCGAAATTGGAATACCTATTGCATCAATGACTGCGGTATATGAGCGGCTGACCGGAAGGGTTGCCTTTGAGCACGCTAGCCGAAATGTAGCTCTGGCTACCGGGCAGGAAGAGCTGCCGTACTTGCGTTTCTATGGTTTGGCAAAGCGCATAGTCGACATTATTGGTGCTCTGATAGGACTTTTATTTCTGACAATCCTTTGCCCCATCGTGGCTCTAGGAAATGGGATTACATCGCGCGGTCCACTGTTCTTCAGACAAAGGCGTTTAGGGCGGGGTGGCAAGGACATTGATATCATCAAATTCCGCTCAATGATTCCTGATGCGGAGACCGAGAGCGGCGCAGTATGGACGTCCATTGACGATAACCGGATCACTTTTGCTGGGCGGTTGCTGCGCCAGACCCACCTGGACGAACTCCCTCAAGTACTCAACGTCCTACGCGGTGATATGAGCCTGGTTGGTCCCAGGCCTGAAAGACCGGAATTTGTTAAAAACCTCTCCAGAGAAATCCCCTTTTACAGGGCTCGTCATTCAGTTCGACCGGGTATCACAGGTTGGGCACAAATCCATCAAGATTACGGTGATTCAGTGGAGGGAGCCAGCGAGAAACTTGAATTTGATCTATATTATATAAAAAACGGTGGTCCGATTCTCGATACACTCATCATGCTTCGAACCTTAACCAAGGTTCTTGCGCTTCGGGGGCGATAGCAGTCCTTTGCATATACTTACAGTAATCGGGACCCGACCCGAAGCAATCAAACTGGCACCAGTAATTAAGGAATTAAAAAGGGGTGGGGGAAGCACCGACGTCCACGTTTGTGTTACAGGTCAGCACCGCGAGATGTTGGACCAGATGCTTAGAATGTTCGAAATCGAGCCCGATATAGATCTCGACATCATGCGGCCTAGACAGACTCCTTCCCAAGCGGCTGCGTTGGTGCTCGAACGACTGGATCCTGTCCTTGCCGATTTGGGGCCTGATTGGGTTGTGGTGCAAGGCGATACAACAACTGTGATGGCGTCTGCTATTGCGGCTCATCACAGGCGGTTAAAAGTAGCTCATGTGGAAGCCGGGTTGCGGAGCTACGATCGAGAAAATCCATTCCCGGAAGAGATGAATCGGGTTGTCACAGATCATGTTAGCGATGTGCACTTCGCTCCAACAGTTCGCGCAAAACGAAATTTGCTCCAAGAAGCTATTGGACCAGAGTCGATATTTGTTACAGGCAATACAGTGATCGATGCGCTGGAGGATATCAAGGATTCCCCGCCAACAAGCGAGTACCTTAACCTACCAATACCAGATACAGATAACTTAATCCTTGTAACTGCTCACAGACGCGAAAATCATGGCAAACCTCTTCAAGGAATATGTGACGCATTAAGTGAGATTGCCAGTAGAGATGATGTTCATATTGTCTATACGGTACATAAGAATCCGGACGTTTGGTATCCGGTTCATAAGAGACTTGATGGAGATGACAATATTACTTTATTGCCACCGGTCGAATACCCAACGATGGTCAAATTAATGGACAGGAGCAAGTTAATCCTTACGGACTCGGGGGGTATTCAAGAAGAGGCCCCTACTCTAGGAACCCCAGTTCTCGTCTTGCGGGCTGTTACTGAGCGGCCAGAGGCTGTCGAAGCCGGAGTTGCTCGTGTAGTCGGGACAGATTCGATGAATATTGTCAAAGAAGTATTCGGTCTTCTGGACAATGCCGAAGCCTATCGGGACATGACTCAGTCAAGAAATCCCTATGGGGATGGGCGAGCGGCGGAGCGTATTGCGGGCATTCTTGCTGCCGGTGGATCGCTACCGGTGGGTCTGGACGAGTGGGCATAATTCATCTTCTAAGCAATCAATACTGGAGCCAATAGCCCTCCTACGTTATGTCAATTCTTCATATTTTAATGGCGATTGTTCTTTTCGGGCTGGTCTTGGCGGTCATTTACTATTACCTCCAATTGGCAGCTAGTATCGCTACCCCTAGACGATTCGATGAACGTGAAGCAGAAACTGTCGAAATGAAATTCGGAGTGATAATCCCGGCTCATAATGAGGAATTGGTTATCGGTCGAACAGTCTCCAATCTTCTCGAGATGAACTATAGTCCGGAGAAGAATGATATCATCGTCATAGCCGACAACTGCGATGACAATACGGCGCAAGTGGCACGAGAGGCGGGGGCGATCTGTATAGAGAGAGAGGTTGAACCAGAAGGACGTAAAGGATATGCCCTTGCCTGGTATTTGGAAAAAGTGTTGCCGGAAGATCACTCTTATGACGCCCTTATCATCTTTGATGCCGACAGCTGTCCATCGCATAATTTTCTACAGGTTATGTCAAGTAATATTCGTGCTGGTGCCGCTGTCTTGCAGGGTCAACACATAATTGCCAACCCCAACGAAAGTATCTTTACCAGGTTGGCCGACATCGACATGCGGATCAATAATCGTCTGAGAAACCTGTCACGGAGCAACTTAGGTCTGTCTTGCAGGTTGATGGGCGACGCGATGTGTTTTGAGCGCTCTATTCTGGAGAGATATCCCTGGAGCGCTTATTCACTTGTCGAGGATAGAGAATACGGCATTCAATTACTTGGGCAGGGGATCCGCATTCATTATGTTCCCGAGGCAACGAGCCTTGGACAGGCTGCAGGCGGATGGTCGCGGGCTAAGAGCCAACGAATGCGCTGGACTGGCGGGGTTCTACATCTGCGCCGGCAGTTTGCCATGCAACTCTTATTAACTGGTATTCGCAACAACAATCCATCTGCAATAGACCAAGCGATTGTACTGCTGATGCCTCCTTACTCTGTCCTGGCGATGAGTGCCGTCATTCTACTATTAGCACAGCTTTTGTTTTCAGGACTGCGATTCACGAGCTCGATAACCGTGTCCATCGCTGTCACTTTCGCCTTGATCCTAGTACCGGTCATTAGCCTTCTTCTGGATCGGGCACCCCCAAGTCTTTTTCTCTACGTATTTCTTGGACCTATCTATGCCGTGTGGCGAAACTGGATAAACCTGATGACGATTTTTCGATTGGATCGGCTTCAGTGGATCCGGACTAAACGAAGCGAAGAGAAGTAGTTACGGAGCACTTTTACCCTGGAATGGGAGTAAGAGACCATTTTGTCTTTCATTTTACGTCTAGTATACTGGGATAAGACACCTAGATTTATTATATAGCAAATTACTCATATGGAATTGAAGGATTATATCGCTCCACTTCGCAAGTGGTGGTGGCTTATCGTTGCTGCGGGCCTGGTTGCAGGCCTTGCGAGTTTCTATGCCGCCTCGCAGCAGCCCAGCCTGTACAAGGCACGCACCACACTGATGATTGGGCGCGCCATTGACAATCCCAATCCGACAGGCACCGAGTTTTGGCTCACCCAACAATTAGCCCAGACCTACGCTGAGATCGCCAGTCGCGAGCCGGTGCGTATGGCTTCCATGGAAGCCTTGGGAATGACCTGGTTGCCTGAATACGCGGTACGAGCTGTCCCAGATACCCAACTACTCGAAATAGCGGTAACAGATTCGGATAATCTTAGGGCTGAAGCAGTGGCTAACCAGCTTGCCAATCAACTGATATTGCAGAGCCCGACAAACGTAGAGCAGGATGAGCAGTCGCGCCAGGATTTTATAAACAGCCAGCTGGATAATCTTGAGGTAAACATCACTGCTACCGAGGATGAGATCACCTCATTGCAGGGAGAATTGGCAATCGTTTTTAGCGCCAGTCAGATCGCCGATACACAGGCCCAAATATCTGCTTTGCAAGCTAAACTTAACAGTTTACAGTCAAATTACTCTAATCTCCTAGCGAATACAAAACAGGGCGCCATTAACACGCTGAATATCATTGAACCGGCGACGGTATCGAATATTGGGCTCAACAGATGGACTACAGTCCTGGTGGCAACAGCCATAGGCGTCTCCCTCGCCGTAGGCGCTGCGTATTTGCTCGAATTTCTGGATGACACCATATCAACGCAGGAAGAGATTCAGCGTGTCGCAGACCTGCCGACCTTGGCGGGAATAGCTCGAATAGAGGGTGATGAACCTGGTGACAAGCTCATTGCATTGAGTCAGCCAAGATCACCGGTATCTGAAGCCTATCGCGTACTCCGAACGGGTATCCACTTTTCGTCGGTCGATAACCCCGACAGCGCTGCTTTGATGATTACCAGCGCGAGCCCTTCCGAAGGCAAGAGCCTGAC
>JAUVOB010000199.1 GCA_030599405.1 Chloroflexota bacterium
GCGAAAGCCAATCAATCTCAGGCCGATGAAACACGTAGTTGTCGCCCGTATCTATCGGAGCCAGATGTCACATCGAAGAGATTAACTTATCTGGTCGTGGTAGCATTCCGTGGGGAGATTTCAGAAGCATGCAGAAAGATGTCTAATCAACCGGACAGATGTATACCGGTAGACGACCTTAGGGACAACATTGTACTTGACAGCGCGAATCGCCGTGTTATAGCCTTCTGTACAAAGAAGGTGCCTCATGTTTATAGCAGCTTCTATGAGAAGGTGAAATAGATAACCCACGACCGCGAATTGATAGCTTCACGGAAGTAAGGTGAGAGTCGGTCTTTGCTCTTACCAAAATTAGCCCCATCTCTTGGGGAAGGGTATTAACGAGGAGAATATTTTGATGTCAAGCAAATCTCTAGGAACAATCATTACGATCATCGGAATCATCATTCTGGTGGTATTTGCCTTGGCCGATCTTATTGGCATCGGACAAGCACCAGATCAGATTGGATACCGGCAGATCATAGGAGTTGTGATAGGTGCCCTGGTTATTGTCCTTGGAATCTACGTTTCTCGCAGGTAGAATCTGGCGATTGTAAACCGGCGACAATTGATCATTCTCCAGCGAAGGGAATGTTCAGGGAGACATACTCAGCCGGAACACGAGTTCCAATCCTTACAAAGGCCAGATTATCGGTACCAGAAGTAAGCTGATGATCATAAACAGTAATACTAGAGGGATGCCAACGCGCAGAAAGTCTTGGAATCTGTAATCACCAGGCGTGGTCACCATCAGGTTTGTCGTCGTGCCGATGGGTGTCAAAAAAGCAGTCGAGGCACTAATGGCAACGATCATCAATAATGGCCGGACTGAGAGACCCATATCCAATCCAACCTGAACGACGATCGGAGCCATAAGCACAGTCGTGGCCGAGTTGCTAACCACCTGGCTGAGGGTGGTTGTTGCCAGAAATATGCCGGCCATAAGGGCAACTGGGCCGACGGATCCAAGGGTGTCTATCAGGCCATCAGCCACGAATTCAGCGCCACCGGTAACCTGTAAGGCGATACTCATGGGGATCATTGCAGCGGTTAGCACAACGCTGTTCCAGCTGATCGTCCTGTAGGCCTGGGGCATGCTGAGACACCTGCCTAAGACCATGACACCGGCCGCGAGCAGAGCGGCTATCACAACCGGAACCAAGCCAGAAACCATCAGGGCGATCATACCAACCAGTGCTAATACGGCGATCACGGCTTGTGGACTTAGTTCAACTACCTGGCGAACCATCTCCTCTGGGCTACCTACCACCACAAAATTCCGCCGCTCGTTCCTAAGAAGCTCAATATCCTCCCACGTTCCCCGAACTAAGAGCGCATCGCCAACAGCTAGCCGCTCGTTTTTAAGGTCGAGAGTTTGATCTCCCCGCCTAAGACTGAGAACATGTACTCTGTATTTCTCTGCGAAATGGCCTTGAGCGACGGTTCGTCTTCTATACGCGGAACGCGGAGCAATTACAACCTCCGCCAATCCGATCTCGTGGGATATGAGATCGGATGTTAATTGCTCTTGTCCAGTGTCGGCAGGCTGCACTGCGACATTGAAGCGCATCATCACAGCCTGCAGGGCATCCGATGTGCTTTTAACCAATAAGATGTCGTTAACATTTACGATAGTGTCTGGCCCTGGCACTTCGTCGAACAGATCCGACTGGAACCTCTCAATTCCTTCGCGAACAAATTGACGGCTGCGCTCCAGGCTTGATTGCGCCGTGGTGCTCGCACCATGTCTACTTAAGCTAAGCACGGATATATTGTAATCACGGCCTAGTCCAGCCTGCTCGAGACTTTGCCCAATCAGTCCTGAACCGTTGCGCACACGCAGGCGGTATATATTCCCAGGTAGCACGTAGTCCTCTGCCAGTTCTCCCATTGATTCGGTTAACTCGGGTGGTCGCTCCTCCGCTCGCCGTGATGGCAATAGCTTGCGACCAATCAAAACCATGTAGATGATGGCAGTTAACAGCAGTGGCAGGCCGATAAAACCAAATTCAAAGTAACCAAAAGGTTCTCCACCAGAAGAAATAAGAACTTCGTTGACGATGATATTAGGTGATGTCCCTGTTAGGGTAAGCAAACCTCCGGAGTTAGCGGCGAAAGCCATCGGCATGAGAAACTTTGAAGGGATACTGCCGATGCGCCAGGCAGCGCTTGTTACAGCTGGTAGAAGGGTAGCTACTGTTCCCGTATTGCTAATGAATGCGGACAGCAGGGCTGTACCGGCCATAACAACCAGCAAAAGCCTGATCTTGCCGCTTCCGGCGACGGAGAGCATTTTCTGCCCCAGCCAGGCCGTAACCCCAGTTCGGGAAAGGCCTTCCCCGACGACGAAAAGGGCGGCGATCATAATCACAATTGGACTGGCGAATCCTGATAGAGCTTGCTCCAGGTTGAGGATGCCCCCTAGAAACAGTGCCAGTACCGACACGAGGGCCACAAGGTCGGCCGGCCAGCGCCCAAAAATAAAAAGAATTATGGTGATTCCCAAGATTGCGAAGGTTAAGGCCATGATAGATTGGCAAATTTCGTACTAGGAGTCCCGGTTCGCTTATCGGAGCCCACCGGACGGGCACCATTGGCTAACGTCCGTCTTATCAGCAAGAGCCGCCTGGTCATTTGACACGCAAGGTTAGCATATACTTAGCATGAGACAGCCTGATCGAAGATCAAAGTTAATCAATCGCAAAAACCTACTTCTCCTCCCCAATCTCTTTCATAATAGTCACGCTGGTACTCGTGCCGATCCGGTTGGCGCCGGCTGAAACCATCTCCTTGAGGCGGTCATAAGTACGAATTCCACCCGCTGCTTTGACGCCCATGTGGGGTCCGACGGTTTGACGCATAAGTATAACATCTTCCACAGTGGCACCTCCGGCGGTGAATCCCGTCGACGTTTTTACATAATCAGCTCCAGCCTTCTTGGCCAACAGGGAGACGCGCTCTTTCTCTTCGTTTTCCAATAGCCCCGCCTCGATGATAACTTTGCAGAGTACACCTCTAATGTGGGCCGTATTGACAACGCTCGCTATCTCGCGCTCAACTAAGGCGTCATTGCCTTCTTTAATCGCGCCAATATTGATGACCATGTCAACCTCTGTCGCGCCGTCGTCTATCGCTTGCTTAGCCTCACGGATCTTATCCTCTACAGTCACCGCACCCAAAGGAAATCCGACGACGGTGCCAACTTTTACAGGCGAGTCTGCCAGGAGGCTCACGGCGTAACGAACATGAATGGGATTGATGCAGACGGAAGCGAACTCAAATTCCAGCGCTTCCTCGCAGAGCTGTTTGATCTGTTGGCTGGTCGCATCTGGCTTGAGTAAGGTATGGTCGATGATTTCGGCAATCATGTCCGGCTCGCGGGCTATCAGCTCGACCAGATCAGCGGGATTCATGTACTCAAGTACAGGCACGGCGTTTATCACCCTTCGAACAAGTTGCACTAGCTTCTTTCCCGCTACCTGGGCCATGGCCAATACATCCTCGTGGCTGTCTGGTTCCTGGTCGACATCACCGGTCGCTTTGTTAGTGATGGCCGACAGACCCAGAATTCGCATACCAGCATGGTTGGCGGCCGTTACCTCTGGAACCGTGGACATACCAACGGCGTCGCCACCAATGATGCGTAGATAGCGACGCTCGGCGCGCGTCTCATAGGTTGGTCCAGACACGGCCGCGTAGATGCCCTGACGCAGGGGAATTCCCATCCGGTTGGCTATATGTTTCGTCAACGCTTGCAGATCCGGAGCGTACGTATGCGTCATATCCGGAAATCTTGGTCCGATAGCGTCTTCGTTGGGACCTATGAGTGCGTTCGTGCCCATTACGTTGATATGATCGGAAATGAGCATCACATCACCAGGCTCGAAATCGGGATTCAGACCGCCCGCCGAATTGGTGACAATCAGCATTCTCGCCCCAAGAGCAGCCAACACTCTAATTGGGAACACGATCTTGGGCATGGTATGGCCCTCGTAGTAGTGAAATCTACCCTGCATCATAACGACGTTCTTGCCTTCTAGCTTTCCAAGCACGAGCTGCCCTGCATGTCCGGCGACGGTAGATTGAGGAAACCCAGGTATATCACCATAGGGAATGACGACATCAACCTCTAGTTCGTCTGCTAGACTTCCGAGGCCCGATCCAAGAATGACGGCCAGTTGGGGTCGAATCGTCGAACGCGACCAGATATGGTCGCGGGCTAGAATGATATGTTCTAGATGTTCGCTCATGCCAAAACTCCCTAGATGAAAAACATGAATTCCATAAGCATGCGATTATGTAAAGTATAGACGACGGTAGTCAACCCCTTTAACAGGCAGGAGCAATCACCAACACCTGCTGATACAGA
>JAUVOB010000115.1 GCA_030599405.1 Chloroflexota bacterium
AATTGGCTTGAGAATATCCGGCCGTGGTGTATCAGCCGTCAGCTATGGTGGGGGCACCGGATTCCGGTCTGGTCTTGTGACGAGTGCCGTCAATTAACTGTTGCGAAGAAGGATCCAGAGGCATGCGAGGCATGTGGTAGCTCGAAGATTGAGCAAGACCCTGATGTGCTGGATACTTGGTTTAGCAGCGCTCTTTGGCCGTTCTCAACACTGGGTTGGCCTGAGGAAACAGCCGATCTGAAGAAATTCTACCCTACCGACGTCTTGGAAACAGGTTACGATATCCTGTTTTTCTGGGTGGCTCGCATGGTCATGGCCGGGGCGATGTTCACAAACAATATTCCGTTCCACACTATATATCTCCATGGCCTCGTTCGCGATGAGCATGGAAAGAAAATGAGTAAGACGGCGGGGAATGTCGTCGATCCGCTGAAAGTGATGGAACAGTATGGCACCGATGCGTTGCGGTTCACTCTATTGACCGGTGGTACACCTGGTAATGATTTGAACCTGTCTCTGGCGAAAGTAGCCAGTAATCGAAACTTCGCCAACAAAATCTGGAACTTAGCCCGATTTGTCGTTCATAGTCTGGAGAACTTTGATGCAGAATACAGTTCTCAATTGCCGGATGACCAATTCTATTCAGTAGCGGATCGGTGGATATTGACCCGGTTGAGTGACTTGGTTGGGGATGTAGATCGGCTTTCCGATGGTTACCAGTATGGGGAGGCAGGCCGGCAAGTCTACGACTTCTTATGGGGTGATTATGCCGATTGGTATGTTGAGTTGGCGAAGGTTCAACTTGGAGAGAATGCTAGATCAGCTGCCGCAACTCTGTCGATTCTTGTCCATGTACTGGATAATTGCCTACGGCTTCTCCACCCATATATTCCCTACGTGACTGAGGAAACCTGGCAACAGCTAAAACAGGCGTTTGTTGCCAGTGAAGCTGGATCCGGATTGGTGAAAGATTGGCCAGAGGCCCTTATCGTCGCTGAATGGCCATCACAGGGTAGGCGCTATCAACAAGAAGCTGCCGATTTCGAACGACTGCAGCAGCTTGTACGAGCTATACGGTCGATCCGTTCAGAATATAACGTGGAACCCGCGAAACGGATCGCCGCCATGATTGCGGCGGGAGATCGCGAAAAATTCATCCAATCGCAGCGGTCAATCCTAACATTCTTAGCCAGATTGGATGATTCGCAGACTACAATATCCGTAACAGTGGACGTGCCCGAAGCAGCGGTGACAATTCCGCTGGGCGACATCACGACATACTTACCTCTGGCGGGTCTGGTCGATCTCGAAAAGGAACGTTCACGGCTACAGTCTGAGCTAGCCCAACTTGACGAACAGCATGCCCGGTTGACAAAGTTGTTGGCCGGTGAATTCTCGCAAAAGGCGCCTGCACACGTCGTCGATCGGGAACGTGAGAAACTGGTTCAAATTGAATCCGGACAGACAGAAATTGTCGATCGCCTTTCGGCCCTGGACTAAAATGGCGCCGACCGGTCATCACTTTAGATCCATTGGTCTGACTGCGTAAAGAGGTTCATCATTGGTGTCACCCACCAGAAAGCTCCTCGTTTTATTATTGTTGCCGGTGGTTTTACTATTCCTGGGGACTATCGGATACTATCTAATCGAGGGATGGAGCCCACTCGAATCCCTATACATGACCGTAATAACGCTGACTACCGTAGGATTTGGTGAGGTACATACCCTTTCCAGATGGGGACGGGTCTTTACCATAGTTCTCTTGTTGCTGGGCGTTGGTACATTGGCTTATGCCTTGAACACAGCCGGTCAGTATGTTTTGGAAGCGGATATTGGAAAGACGCTCAGAAGAAGGCGAAGTAGACGTATGATCGAGAAGCTTGAGAAACATTTCGTCGTTTGTGGATTTGGACGAGTCGGGCAGAGCGCCACAAAGAATCTGTTGGAATCTACTAGAGATGTCGTGATCATTGAGAGAGATGAACAGCTGGTCGACAAGCTGCAATCGGAAGGGATGATCGTTGTGCTCGGTGATGCCACAAAAGATGAGGTGCTGAGAGCAGCAGGCCTTGAAAGAGCAGACGGAATCATGGTTTGTACTGGAAGCGACACCGACAATCTGTTTATTGTCCTATCGGCAAGGACACTCAATCCGGACTTGAACATCGTCGCCAGAAGTGCGGACAGTGAGAATGAGGGCAAGATGCGTAGAGCCGGGGCCGATCGCGTGGTATCTCCTTATCAATTAGGGGGACAATTTATGGCCAACGTATTAACAAGGCCCCATGTCACTGAGTTTCTTAGCGTCGTTACTTTGGACAGCGGACTGGAGCTCTTGCTAGAGGAAGTAATGATAGCCGAGAATTCTCCACTCGCCGGCCATACAGTGGTAGAAGCGGATTTGCGCCGGAAAACAGGAGCAATTTTGGTAGCGCTGCTACAGCGAGAGACTGGCACTACCGTGACACCTGACGAGAAAACGAAACTCCAGGTCGGCGACGAAGTATTCGTGTTAGGAACCCGAGAACAACTGAAGAAACTGGAAGATCTGGCCGGGAGTACTTTAGGGCATTGACCAGGAGAGAGGCAAGGCATGGGCGATGGTAACGGAAAGGAATCGAACTTCAACACAATCGGTATCCACGGAGGAGAGGAGCATAATCCTACGTCTGCGGTGGCATCACCAATTTTTCAAAGCGCGACTTTTCGATTTCTCAACCCAGAAGATATATCGGCGGCGATGGCGTCAAAGGCGCATCCCCAATTCTACGGACGGTATGCCACACTTAATACGAAGCAGGTTGAATCGATTTTGGCGAAACTGGAGGGTGGGGAGGCCGGGCTTGCTGTCGCGTCAGGAATGGCAGCTGTCTCCTTGGTTTTACTGAATCAGCTCAAAGCAGGTGATCACCTGGTTGCCCAGCGAAACATATATCCAACAACTTACAACTTTATCCGCCGAAAGCTACCTGAATTCGGAATCGATTATACTTTTGTAGACCAGGAGGATTCGAACTCTTTTAAGCAAGCTATACGGAGCGAAACCCGGCTACTCTACGTCGAGAGCCCAGCGAATCCGATGCTGTCGCTAACCAACCTAGAGAGTGTTTCTGTATTAGCAAAGACCCATGACCTTATAAGCGTTGTGGATAACACTTTCGCCACTCCATACAATCAAAGACCGCTTGAACTTGGCTGCGACATTGTTTTACATAGCGCGACGAAATACCTTTCCGGCCATTCAGACGTGGTTGCAGGTGTCATCGTTTCCGATCAAGAAACGATGGAACGAATGTGGCAAGACCATGTCCTGTTTGGTTCTGTCCTGCACCCATTTGAGGCTTGGCTCCTCGGGCGAGGTTTGAAGACGTTTGGTTTACGGATGGAGCGCCATAACTCAAACGCCATGGCTGTTGCTTCGTTTTTGCTTGACCACACAAAAGTAGGCCGAGTTTTCTATCCAGGTCTTGTTATCCACCCGCAGCATAGCCTCGCGAAAGACCAGATGCTCGCCGGCTTTGGAGGAATGGTGAGTTTTAGCCTGAAAGGGGGAGAGAACGCAGCTTACAGATTTCTTGAAAGACTGGAGCTAATCTGTCTTGCCGTGAGTCTTGGTGGTGTGCACTCCCTGATATCGCATCCACAATCAACCATATCTTCTGTGCAGGCCGATGAAGTGAGGACCTCGGTCGGCGTCGAAGGGGGATTGTTACGGCTGTCTGTTGGTCTGGAAGACGCCACTGACATCCTATCTGATATTGAAGAGGCTCTTTCTACGCTCTAATTATAGTACTTATCGACCTCGTTATTAATCACGGGGAAATAGCCTGCTGAGGGGTTGCCAACGATTGGTAGAGGCAGTAGTATAGGGTCATATAACGTTCTCGATGCAAAAATGTATCGCACCGAGACTGAGCGTCTATCAATACTTACAACCACATCTCACTTTCCCTGATATCCGGATTAGGTGGCCAGAAATGCTAGAAATTGAACCTGAATTGATATCAATTATTGAAGGTCCAACGCCTGATTTTAGACCTAGCCCGTATCTCTGGTTCCAATCCATCCTCGAGGGTCCCGAGGACACAGAGGTTGTAATGTGCGAACTGAGGACGCTGAACGGCGATGATATCGTCGATCGTTGCCGAAGGGCATGGCTGGAGGGACGTCCCGTTAAATTGGATTATCCTGATTATCTGAGGTTGCGCCGGCAGATTGACGTTGTGGCCATGAGACTTCAGAATTTGGATGATGGACCTATGATCGTTCTCTGGTTAAGACAGCCATATGGGCAGGCCGAGGAGGAGAGATTTGATGGAGGAGATGATGATTTCAGTCTCTGATCGGTACTTTCAAGCCTTGAGCGAGCTCGATCGAGATGCCTATTTGAGCTGTTTTAGTACTGAAGTGGATTTATTCGATCCATACGGCGGGAAACCTTTTAAAGGCCGTGAAGGTTTAGTTAAGTGGTTTGCAACTATGGAGCGAACTTGGTCAGAGTTCTCTATGAAACCTGTAACTCAGTTCACAAGCGGCGATCGGGTAGCGATTCAATGGCAGGCAAAGGGGAGTAGTGACTCGGGAAAGAAGGCGGAGTTTTCTGGAATTAACGTGTTCACGGTGGATAGATCAGGTCTGATTACCCAACTTGAGGGTTACTGGGATTTCCAATCAATGCTAGCCCAGATCTCTTGATGCACATTCACGAGATTCCAGTTTCTTAACACCCAATCATTCGGATAGGCATACAATCTAGCACAATTCACAACAGTTATATACTGTCTCCGCAAGCCCCATCTAAGGAGGTGCCAATCGTGAGCTATGATTCGATAATTTATAATGTCGCGGACTCAATTGCTACGCTGAAGCTGAACCGACCGCAATCGTTAAACGCCTTTAACACGGTTATGATCAGTGAAACTACGCATGCATTCAAGCAAGCTAGTCGCGATAAGAGCGTTCGCTGTGTAGTCATCACGGGTGAAGGCCGAGCTTTCTCCTCTGGGCAGGATCTTAAAGAGGTAGAAGGCCGGGGTGATGACTTTTCCATAGGTGACCATATCAGGCAGGGATATAACCATCTGATTCTCCAGATGGTAGATCTTGAGATACCGATTATTGCTGCCGTTAATGGCATTGCCGCGGGTGCAGGCTGCGGTGTGGCGTTGGCCGCAGATATCCGGATCGCATCAGAATATGGAAGCTTCATGTTGGCTTTTTCCAGGGTAGGGCTAGTCCCAGATAGCGGCACGACATGGATGCTCCCAAGGCTTATCGGTTATTCGCGAGCTTATGAAATGGCGATTACGGCTGAGAAGATATCAGCAGAGCGTGCCCATAACTGGGGGATGGTAAATAAGGTAGTCCCGGCAGGTCAATTAGACGAAATAACCGCTGCCTGGGCGGGTATGTTGGCAAGTGGACCTACCCTTGCCTTCGGACTGACGAAACGAGCGATGTACAAATCAGCCGTTACCTCGCTTGAACAGTCACTGACATACGAGTCCATGTTGCAGGATATTGCCGGGAGGAGTCACGATAGAAGGGAGGGTGTGCAGGCATTTATGGAGAAACGTCCTGCTCAGTTCAGGGGTGAGTGAGATAGGGATTCAGACCTGGTATTCGCTGCAACTGTACTTGTTTAGGCACGAGAGTCGATAACATGGGTAATGAGTTGACTCAGGTCAAGAAAGTAGCGGTGATCGGAGCCGGAACGATGGGGATAGGAATTGCTGCCACATCAGCCATGGCTGGCTTCACTTTAATAGTCAAAGACGTCAACGAGGAACTCCTGGCTCGTGGTCGCAAGGGACTAAGGAAAATAAGTGAAAATGGTGTTACTCGAGGAAAGGTAGCGGATTCAATCGCCAGAACGGCAGTAGATACGCTTGCATTCACAATTCG
>JAUVOB010000310.1 GCA_030599405.1 Chloroflexota bacterium
GAGGAATATTGAGCCTGATGATCTTCCCATCATTATTAGGATTCAGTCCTAGGTCGGATTTCAAAATAGCTCGTTCTATGGCTGGCAATGAATTCTGATCATAGGGCCGAACAGCTAATTGCTGTGGCTCAGGCACCGATATGGTTGCCAATTGATTTAGGGGGAGATTTGCCCCATACATCTCGACTTCAATTCGATCGAGTAAGTGGGGCGACGCACGACCAGTTCGATATGTCTGAAGGTCTGATTCCAAGGCCGATACGCTGCCTCGCATTCGATTCTCGGCCTCAAGCAGCAATTCGCGGACCATTGAATCCTCCAGTTGACATGGCTGTCACCGATGTCTTACTAATTCGAGATCTCAGTACCAACAGCTTCCCCAAGCAGTAGATTACGAATGCTATCGTCCTTCCACAGGTTTAGCACGACTATGGGCAGGCTATTCTCCATGCAAAGAGATATCGCCGTGCTATCCATAAAGCGAAGACGCATATTTAGCGCATCGATGTAGGACAGTCTTTCCAACCTTTTTGCGTTTGGGTTAGTTTCTGGATCATCATCGTAAACAGCGTCGACCTTGGTGGCTTTGATGAGAACCTCTGCGCCAACTTCCATCGCTCGCAGAGCTCCTGCCGTATCTGTCGTAAAATACGGGTTCCCGGTACCACCGCCCATGATGACTACCCGGCCTTTTTCGAGATGGCGGATCGCGCGCAATCGTATATACGGCTCCGCAATAGACCTCATCTCGATCGCAGTCTGCACACGGGTAGCCAATCCCTTTCGTTCAAGCGCATCTTGAAGGGCAAGCGCGTTCATAATCGTCGCTATCATGCCCATATGATCGGCCGTCGATCGTTCCATGCCTTGATCAACGCCCTCCTGACCTCGCCATAGGTTACCTGCGCCAATTACAATGCCAACTTGTGCACCAAGGTCGTGTACGTTTTTTATGGTAGTTGCGACGTCTTCCGCCCTTTCGGGATCAATGCCGTATCCACTTGGGCCAGCCATGGCCTCGCCGCCCATCTTCAACAAGATTCGCTGGAACCGGATATCGGGCATGTTACTCACTCCGAAGTGGAAGGATCATGGCTATTCAGTTTCATTGTCGCCTCGACCTAATTCATAGCGAACGAAGCGGCGAACGACCACATTTTCACGCAACGTCCCAATCGCTTCTATAATGAGGTCTTTGACCTTCACTGAATCATCTTTTACAAATGGCTGCTCCAGTAGGCAGACTTCCTCGTAATACTTGTCAAGGCGTCCCTTTACGATTCTGTCGACAATATCGGGCGGTTTTCCGTCGGCCTCGGCTTTTGATCGATATTCTTCAATCATCGGCTCTAAGATATCTGCGGGGACATCTTCTAACTTTATGTAAAGCGGTTCCATGGCGGCGACATGTAGCACAAGATCATGAGCAAGTGTCTGAAATCGCTTATTTCTGGCTACAAAATCCGTTTCGCAATTTAACTCAAGCATGACGCCGACCCGGCTTCCAGGGTGTGGATATACCTCAATGACGCCTTCGGCTGCCTCTCGATCCGCGCGACTTATAGCGCTCACCGCTCCTTTTTCCCGGATTATGTCAGCCGCTTTGTCAAAGTCACCGCCTGTTGATTCCAATGCTTTCTTAGCATCTAATACACCTGCACCTGTCTTTTCGCGCAAATCCTTTACCATTGCCGTGGTAACTTTCATCTGTCGTAAATACTCCTATTAGCTTCTTTCAAACCGGGGAAATGAGAATCTAGATCTCCTCTCCGGCGATTACATTCGATTTTGAATTCTCGATATCAAACCGTACCCTGCTGCCCGCACCTGAATCTTTATGTAAAGCAAGAGATGAGTTAGACCGGTGTGCGCAACCGCTCAAAGCATAGTATAGCCGCTATCGCTTTGATATTGATGCTTTCTTTGGCGAGCCGCTGAGACCCGCCATGGGAGTGCTATTCGTTCTCCTCGTCAGCACCGACTACAACTTCGTTCTCAGCAGACTCAACCTCGGTAGACTCAGCCTTTTCCGGTTCAGAGTCCTCAACTTCTACGTCTTTAACCTCAGCCACTACAGGCTCAGCCACAACGGGCTCAGCCACTACAGGCTCAGCCACAACAGCCTCAGCCACAACAGGCTCAGCCACATCAGGCTCAGCCACAACAGGCTCAGCCACAACAGGCTCAGCCACAACAGGCTCAGCCACTACAGGCTCAGTCACTACAGGTTCAGTCACAACAGGTTCTGCCACTTGAACAGCTTCCTCTGTGCTCTCTTTGCTCGCCAATCCAAAACCGCCTTCCCGAAGTTTTGCCAGAGTTGCCTCGCCGAGAAGTCGTTCGTCTTCAGCATCATCCAGATCCTCGAACTCGTAGCCATATGTATCGAAGTCATCGATGCGATCGACAAGGGCTTCCTTGTGGATCGCCATTCCTTCCAGCGCCGCATCTGCAAGCTTACTCGTAATGAGTTTAATAGCCCGAATGGCGTCATCGTTCGAAGGAATAATGAAGTCGATCGGGTCAGGATCGCAGTTGGTATCGACCATAGCGATTACCGGGATATTCAGAATGTTGGCTTCCTTGACCGCCGTCTCCTCGTGATTTACATCAACCACGAACACCAACGCGGGAACCCCTTTCATCTTCCTAATACCTCCCAGACGATTGCTTAGCTTGTCAATCTCTCTGGTTAGATGCAGCCGTTCTTTCTTCTTCAGAAGCTCGAACTCGCCAGCATCCCTTCTTTGCTCAAGCTGGTCAAGGTGGTCGATCCGCAGTCGAATCGTCTGCCAATTTGTTAATGTACCTCCCAGCCATCTTTGATTAACATAGGGCTGAGAAGCACGGCTGGCTTCCCTGGCTACGGTATCCTGGGCTTGTCGTTTGGTTCCGACGAACAGAACTTCGCCTCCCTCGGATACTTTATCTCTAACCAGATTGAAAACGGAATCGATCATAACAATTGTTTGTTGGAGATCGACGATATGAATGCCATTACGCTCTGTAAAGATGTATGGCTTCATCTTGGGATTCCAGCGCGGTGTTCGGTGCCCGAAATGTACGCCTGTTTCGAGCAGCGCCTTCATAGAAACTACAGACATGGGGAACTCTCCTTTCCTTGTGTTATTTACCTCCATGCTTCTCTTCCCGCTATGGAACTCACATCTGTGGCCTGGGAAGTACCATGTAAGCACACCCATAGCAGTCAAA
>JAUVOB010000069.1 GCA_030599405.1 Chloroflexota bacterium
CCGCAGGGCTGGCAGCAAGCAATGCAAATATAAGAATTAGTGGTATCAGAAGTAGTTTTCTGTTCATATTGTCGAACCATTTACTAGTGGCGGATACGCTTTGCTCTTTCTCTAAAGAAAGACGTCAGTGGCACGGTGTAATCCTCATCCGTTCCAATGTCGATGTGATCTACATTGGCTTGTCTGAAGACATATGACTTGCCATTTTCTAGACGCTGAACGTTGTCGCTATACGCCATCTGCCAAGCCTTGCTATTGGTGTCACCCAGACAATCTCATCCGTCTCGGGATCTTCAAGAGCAATGAGGCCAACTCCCTTTAAGTCGCTTTCCAGGGGATCATGGAGATCCACGGCGATCACATCGTGCCGCCTGTTCGTAATCGACATCGCTTTACGATAGCTTTCGGGATCGGCCAGGAAGTCGGATACGAGAAAGATAACACTTCGACGCTTCAGCATCTGATTTACTTTCTCAAGAGCCATTTTAATATCAGGTCCACGTCTTTCCGGCTCGAATGCCAGAAGCTCGCGGATGATTCTTAGCACGTGTCGCCGCCCTTTCCTGGGAGATATATATAGCTCAATTTTGTCGGTAAAGATGAGCAGACCAACCTTGTCGTTATTCGTGGTAGCTGCAAACGAGAGTACTGCGGTCAATTCGGCAGCGAGCTCTCGCTTGAATCGGTTAACAGAGCCGAAATTCTCCGAGGCGCTGGCGTCAACAACCAACATTACGGTTAATTCTCTCTCTTCTACATAGCGTTTCACGTAAGGCTGGCCCGTCCGCGCAGTGACGTTCCAATCAATCGTTCGAATTTCGTCGCCGATCTGGTAGGGTCGAACTTCGTCGAACTCCATACCACGACCCTTGAAGATCGAGTGATAATCACCAGCGTAGCTATCGTTGACGAGGCGACGAGTTCGTATTTCGATCCGGCGTATTTTCTTAATCAGGTCTGAAGTAATCATAGTGACCGCCATTAAAGTAAATGTAGGAGCCAGATAGCCGAGTCGTCATCGACTTTCAGGCTCGAGGTTATTTGTCGGTGTCCTGACTAGGGCACGTCTGTATGGTCGAGGATGAGCTGAACGATGTGATCGCTACTGATGCTCTCTGCTTCGGCTTCATATGAGGTGATGATGCGGTGGCGCAGGATATCAGGAGCGATTTGCTTAATGTCTTCAGGCGTCACGAACCCGCGACCTTTGAGGAAGGCATGGGCCCGAGCAGCTTTTACCAGGTAGATGCTAGCTCGAGGCGAAGCGCCATAGCTGATCAGCGTGTTCAACTCGCCCAATCCATTCTTTCCAGGTTGGCGAGTGGCTAATACCAGATCCAAAACATACTCTTTGATCTTGTCGTCTACATAGATCTGTTGGACCATTTCGCGTGCATGCATGATGTCGGCCGGATTGATTACAGGATTGATTGCAGGCAACTGTGTTCCAGTCATGCGATCGACGATGATTCTTTCCTCAGCCCGGGAGGGGTAATCCACCTTAACTTTGAGCATGAACCGGTCCACCTGCGCCTCAGGCAGCGGGTAGGTCCCTTCTTGCTCGATAGGGTTCTGAGTAGCCAGTACCAGGAAGAGATCATCCATTAAATAGGTGACGTCGCCGATTGTCACCTGCCGCTCTTCCATAGCTTCTAAAAGGGCACTTTGCACCTTCGCCGGCGCACGGTTGATCTCATCCGCGAGGATGAGATTGGCAAAAACCGGTCCCTGATGAACGCTGAACTCACTGGTGCGAGGATTATAGATCTGGGTACCTACCAGATCAGCCGGAAGTAAATCCGGAGTAAACTGGATCCGGGAGAAATCGGCCTGAATCGCCTGCGCGACAGTCTTGATCAGCAATGTTTTAGCGAGACCGGGGACTCCTTCCAGCAGGACATGCCCATCGGCTAGCAAAGCGATCAACACCCGCTCTACGAGCATCTCTTGGCCAACCATTACTTTATTGATCTCTGAAAGCAGATCTTGAAGGAATATTGACTCCTGTTTCACCTGCATATTTAGATCACGGATTGATGTCATATTCATCGAGATACCTCCTAAAAAACGGTATTATTCTGAGTTACGGTACTAACTAGCTGGTAGATGTCCAGCTACCAGGGGAAGCTTAACATACCATGGCGTCATAGCCTTTAAGGGTGTGTATACTTTGTCTTAAGTGAATCTTAAGAGAGCGATCGGAAGGGCAAGCGTGCTGTTGGCATGATTCCTGGTTCATTCCTGAGCTATTCCTTGAAACGATCATTCGGGAGAAATAAACGGGAACGCATTATGTGCGGCGTTCCCCGGCGCGAATTCCGAATATTCGTCGATTATCAGAGATGATTTCTGGACAATCTAGCAGATGAGCTCTGCCAGTAGTTCTTGAGTTCTCCGGCGAGTTTATTATCATTGCCTACCGTGTAGAAACAGTTAACTGGGCTTCAAACATTGATCACCGGCAACCGGCTCCGAGTCGATTAGCACATATAGTATTTGTAATTGAACGAGAAATACGATGCCGTTGCGGGTAAAGGGCGCAGCGTGTACGTACAAGCCCTCTTCTCATCAACCGGTTCTGAGCTCGATTATCCAAATCAACAGAATTGTAGTACACAAATCTTTGAAGATCGTTAGCAGTGGATGTGTACCAAGTAAATACCGGTAGAGTGAGCATCACCTGCGATAACAGGATAGAGGTACTAGACAGGCATCTAGAGAAACTGGTACGCGCTGTGGTATAATTTAGTTATGTAAAAACAAGCGTCGCTGTTATGGGCACAACTTGTTCACAATAAACGTCCAATCCAGCGCCTTAAGGAAAATGACATTGCGCAATCGACAACCAAACTCGGATTATTGTTTTGTATGCGGCCGGAAGAACCCCAATGGCCTCTACATGTCTTTCTATGACAATGGCGAGAATGAGGTTTTCTCAGAATACAAGGTCTCCGAGGTTTTTCAGGGATACCCTGGCGTGGTTCACGGCGGCGTCGTGGCTGCTATGCTCGACGAGGTCGTGGCCCGGGTATCAATGATCGATGACCATCATCACTTCATGATGTCAGTTAGGATGGAAGTAAAATATCGCCATCCAATTCCGACTGAGACCCCTTTGTACATTGTGGGCAGGATCGTTCGAATGCGAGGACGGCTTGGCAAGGCCGTCGGAGAAATTGTGCTCCCTGATGGTTTAGTAGCGGCTGAGTCGGCTATGACATTGGCTGACGTACCGGACGAGATAATCGCCAACGCAGATGTGGACGCCCTTGGATGGCGTATTGACCAACTGCCATGAGCTACTGCTGCATGTTTTAGACGCAATGGATTTACTCGAAAGGTCGAAGTGGCGGACCATCCAAAGAGTCTGCCTACTCATTTTGTTATCAAGTTCGTTATTTGTCTTGAACGCCTGTAGTGTATTGAAGATCATTCAGGATGAACAACCGGAAGCAGATTCCTCGAAGGTTGAGGAAGCGACGCTTATCTGCAGTGAAGAGTGCCAGGATAGAGGTCAATGTGGGTTGGACGAGCTGGGCAGCGAGTTTGTGCTCTTGGCTGGATCCGCTCCCGCCCTCGAAAACCATGACCAAGCCTATCAAGCTAACACACCTGTCACCATTGTTGGAAAGGAGGACCGTTCAATAATTCAGGTAAGTAGCGGCGTGCCTGTTGATGCGCCTTTCTATAATGTTGTCCTACCTGACGGTGGGCAAGCCTGGGTGGCCGGCTGGTGCTTGGGATATTGACGAACTTGTCGTTTCCCAAGAATATATCTGATGCTGGTTTAGCATTCGGCGTATCTGAAGAATGAAGAAAAATACATCTAGTAACGACGCGATTGAAGAATTAGTGACCGCCAGGCAAGCGGGTGACCCGGTTGTATTAGCGGTAATCGTCAAGGCACGGGGATCTGTCCCCCGGCATACTGGGACAAAGATGCTCATATATGCCGGCGGTCGGACTTCAGGTACTATCGGAGGCGGTGAATTAGAAGCCAGGGTTGTTCAAGAAGCATTGGCTTCTCTTGAAGATAACCAGCCGCGCTATGTTCCTTATTCGCTTGTTGACCCAAAACGCGGGGATCCCGGCGTTTGCGGTGGAGAAGTCGAGGTTTATGTGGAACCCCATTTACCACCTCTCACAATTCTAATTGTCGGTTGCGGGCACGTCGGTCGGGCCGTGGCCCAACTTGCGAATTGGCTCGGTCTTCGCGTCGTAGTAAGCGATGATCGCGAGGGAATGGCGACACCAGAGATGGTGCCTGAAGCAGATTTCTATTTTCCAGGATCTATCGAAGACACGCTCGCTTCATTCAAGGTTAACATCACGACGTATATTATTGCCGTCACCCGTAACGTTGAGATTGACAGACAAGTATTACCAAGGTTATTGAATACGGAAGCTCCCTACATCGGTGTTATAGGTAGCCGCCGGAGGTGGGAAGAGACCCGGAAACTGTTAATGGCGGATGGGTTGAGCGAAGAGCAGATTAGCCGCTTTCATTCCCCAATTGGCCTTGAGCTGCATGCGGAAACACCTGAGGAAATAGCCGTGAGCATCTTGGCTGAGGTCATCATGCTTCATCGCGGTGGAACCGGTGATCGCATGGCAGTTGCGCCAAAACAAGATGCGGTCTGATCTTTTGCAAGGCGTTGTTTTCAGAAGCTCTTTGTAGATAGCGGCTGCGACGAGGGGTATCGTCTTACAATCGATGTTTTCGGAAATTGGTAGGTGAATTATGCGACTAGAAAGAAAACGCGATGCAGAGTTAGCCAAGCGCAAGGGTCTGGCCATCAAGACAATCATCGCTCTGATCTGGTTTGGCCTTTGTTTCACCGCAGCATACTTCCTCGTCAACTGGCTATTTGACTCTGATATACTCACCATCGGCGCCATTTACAACCGTTTTCGAATTCCGAGGACGGTCAGCGAGGAATTCATTCGGCTCGGACTTATGGTACTTATAGTTTTTCTGATGAATTTTTTCGTTCTGATTGGTTACGCTTTTGCAAGCCCGCTAGGCCGTGTGCGCCCTGGAAAACCGTCTCTCAGATCGCCAGAACCTGATCCAAACGCCGATCGATATGACTATCGCTAATTCGGAGATTAGTACCATAGACCACGCCGGTGCGATCGGAAGGTACATCACACCGGTATCGGTCGAAGAGGTGCTGGAATTACTGGCGCGTTATCGAAATCGCGCGCGCATTGTGGCGGGAGGAACGGATCTATTGCTCGAGATAAGCAACCGGATTCGACCAGAAGTGGATACGCTGATTGATATCACCCGTATTCCCGGACTCGATGACATCTACCTGGGTACCGACAACAATATCCACCTTGGTCCTCTTGTAACTCATAACCAGGTAGTATCTTCAGAGCTGATTGTACGGCGAGCGCTGCCATTTGCTCAAGCAGCTTGGGAAGTAGGTTCTCCCCAGATCCGCAACCGAGGGACTGTCGCCGGAAATCTGATAACTGCCAGCCCGGCGAATGATACTATTTCACCCTTGTGGGTGCTTGGAGCCACTGTGAAGCTGGCATCAATTCACGGGCGTCGAGATGTGCCATTAATGCTTTTTTATGAGGGTGTTCGCCAGACGGTTATGCGTCCAGAAGAGATGCTGGTTGAGATCAGCTTTCCCCCCTTGCCGGACACCGCAAGAGGAATATTTGTGAAATCCGGTCTACGGAGAGCGCAAGCTATCTCGGTTGTTCACCTGGCAGTCGTCCTGGATTTTGACGGAGAGATGATTCAAGAAGCGCGGATTTCATTAGGCAGTGTGGCACCGACGATCATCTCGGCCCAAGAAGCGGAGCATTATCTGACCGGCAAGGAGCTGAACAATAAAACCACAGTAGAAGCCGCGAAATTGGCTGCCGCCGTGGCTAAGCCAATCGATGATCTCCGAGGTACGGCGGCTTATCGCTCCCGGATGGTGGCGGTCATGATTAGACGGGCTCTGACCACCTTACGCGATCACCAGGAGCGGGCCAATTGGCCCGAAAAACCTGTGACTTTATGGGGACAGAGCAAAGGTCGCTATCCAACAGGAGCGCGATTCGAATCAAGTCATGACCAAGAGACGCCGATCGTTTCCAATGTGAATGGAGTAACGATTTCAGCTCCAGCCGGCGGTCACGCTAATCTCATGCGATGGCTGCGCGAGCAAGGATCACTCACAGGAACAAAGGAAGGATGCGCCGAAGGCGAATGTGGCGCGTGTACAGTCTTCCTTGACGGCATGGCGGTGATGTCCTGTCTTGTGCCACCTCAAAGAGCCAACAGTGCAGAAGTGGTTACCATTGAGGGATTGAAGAACTTCTCCCGTGAACGGGACCTCTCTCGCGAAGCTGAAGGTCAGGACCATTTATTGAAACAGACATTCGTAGACACTGGCGCGGTTCAGTGTGGTTATTGCATACCCGGATTCATAATGGCAGGCGCTAAGTTGCTGGAAGAGCAACCCCGTCCAACTCAAGATGAAATCGCTCGCGCGTTAACGGGCAATTTCTGTCGCTGTACGGGTTATTACAAGATTCTTGAGGCGATTGCTTTGGGGAGATCGCAAAAGGATGCTTTTGATGCGTATCGAGAAGAAACATGAGGCTGAACTAGAAAAACGGAAGGGATTAACCAGACGGACGATTCTTGCAGGTCTTTGGCTGATTATCTCCTTCGCCATATCCTATCTGGTAGCTGGCTGGCTAATGAGCGGTGATGTTCTCGGCCTAGATTTTTTCTACCAGGATATCGGGATACCGGAAACCGTTAGCGAGGTTGTCATACAAATTACCGTGGCTTTTGTCATCTTTCTAATGTTTCAGTTTGTTGTCCTGATCGGTTATGCAGTCACATCTCCAAAAGCAAAGATGCGACCAGGAACGCCTACTACTTACTCGTCCGATCCAGATCCCTATGATCAGACGATGAAATATGACTGAATCGGATAGGCGGATCGATGCGCCTGGGAAGGTTAGCGGGCGAACCCTCTTCCCCGGTGACCTCTCACCGGACGAACTACTACACGGGAAGGTTCTGTTTAGCAAAAAACCGCACGCACGCATGGTGTCCATGGACATCAGCGCGGCTTCGGAAGTACCCG
>JAUVOB010000102.1 GCA_030599405.1 Chloroflexota bacterium
CAGATCGCGAACCAGTTGGCGCCCTAATTCATTCGACATGTTGAACAATGAGTGCGTTAAAAAGGCTGTGTTATGCGGATAATGGACGCACTCTATCTGGAGCAGCTTAAGGAAGTTATGCTTACCCATTGCCAATGCCCAATTCGTTAATTAGCGGGCTACTCCTACTTTGTAATTTGCCTGCACGATCTCTATGGGCATCTGAAGGCGTGGCGTATTATCGGCATGGAGAATCTGTTTACTCTTCGCTGTGTCCTGGTGGGCGTTGATCGATTGAAACGAATTACATTCAAAAGCATATTCTAAGAACTAGATCGACTCCAACCCCCATTTAGGGTGTGACGTACAGCTCGATGTAATCGAGATCGATGACCGCAGGTGCATCGTAGCTCTCAGCCCAGAATTCTATATCGGTACCATCTAGCGGTAAGGCGCCTGTCCATAGCAACTCTCGGTTTATCCGAACCGATACCAGCTTTGAATCCTTGATATCGACCCAGATCTCGTTACTAGTCGTCCCGTCTTCAACATGGGGCCAGGTCTGCCACGGGAGTAGATGCTCCGGATCATTAAAGCCTTGGCTATCAGTTTCGAGTGCCTTGTCCGGGACAAGGTGTTCCATGATCGTTACATAGCCGAGGGGAGACACAGCGACGATTATTGAACTCAGAGTATCTCCAATCTTCAACCCAAATCCGATATCGGAGTTCCCCGAGCTCAAGGATGCGCCAAGACGCACAGAAAATTCATCGCTCGACGGTCTTTCAAGCAGTTGTTCCTGGAGTTCATCGACAACGGCAACCTGCCGATTAAGCTCATCGCGGTATGACAATCGGCCTAGAGGCCTGGGATCGAATACTCCCGCAGATATGAGTCCAATGGCAAGAAGCGTAATTATTAAGAGCAACAGGGCAACGCCAATTAGGATTCTTTGCGGGGATCCGTGTGATTTTTCATGCTGTGTCATGAGAGTAGTAGTCTAGTTGAGTTGGGGAGGGGCGACAACAGGGCGAGAGCCTCGTTCGTCTTTTTTCGCGTTTACGGTCTTCGATCACGGTTTGACACGGAGACGATGGTTGGCAATACTGTTGCCCATGGAAGAAGAGTTATCGCTAAACATCAACGATGGATTGGCCATCATTACTATTAACCGGCCGCGGTCCAGAAACGCCCTCGACGAACTTACTCAAGAGAAGTTCGCTAGTGTGATCGAATCGCTGTTTACTACGCTGTCTCTTCGCGTAGTCATCATAACCGCCGCTGGCACTTCGACTTTCGTTAGTGGCGGTGATCTCAAGGAACTATTGAATGACCCGGACCCGGCGGCCGGAGAGCGGTTGAACAGGGTTATGGGACATGCACTCGACAGGCTGACGCAGTTACCGGTTCCAGTGATTGGGGCTGCAAATGGAGACGCTATAGGTGGCGGATGCGAAATCCTCACGGCCTGTGATCTCAGGATTTCCGTAGCCAGTGCACGCTTTCGATTCGCCGAAGTGTGTATGGCCCTGACCACAGGGTGGGGAGGAACCGCTAGACTCGTCCGCATGATAGGGCTCAGTCGAGCATTAGATCTCCTGTTAACCGGCCGTACCTTTGATGCCCAAGAGGCTCTGTACAGCGGCTTCATCAACCGGATCGTTGCCGATGATGAGGAAGTACTGGATGCCGCTTGCCGCTGGGCGGGCGAACTCATCGCTTTGCCTAAGCAGGCCTTGGCGGCTGCGAAGGAGCTGGCATGGGCGTCCACCAAGATGGCTATGGATGAGGCTTTGTCCCTCGAAAGGGAGCGTTTTACACAGTTGTGGTTACAGGCTGACCACATTGAGGCGATGAATGCATTCGCCGAAAAGAGATCGCCAAGGTTTAGCCAGTATGCTGACTAGAGCACAAGCGATTCTGAAACAAGTAGGGATGTCGTAGAATACCAATGATCGTCAAAGAAGGATTACGCTTAACCTCTGATTTGAGAAATGGATGAAAACTTGGGGACGAACTACGACCAACTCGCCCAGTACTACGATCTGATCCATGCTGATCTTACAGCCGATATCGAGTTCATCTTGTCGTTGGCATCCGGTAAGCAAAGGATAATCTTAGAACTTGGTTGTGGAACCGGTCGTCTCGCCCTTCCGTTAGCCCGAGCAGGGCATAGAGTATTCGGACTCGATTCCTCCCTGGAGATGCTTGCCCTGGCTAAGGTGAAACTGGATCGCGAGCCCGCAGACATACAGTCGCGTGTCGCCTGGATTGAAGGCGATATGACCAGCTATCATATCGGCCGGCTTTTCGGTCTTATTACCATCTCCCACAATACACTTCACGAACTCACTCCAGATAGGGTTAGGAAGGTGTTCAGTCAGTTAAAAAAACATCTACAACCAGATGGCTTGGTCTTCATCGATCTGGGCAATCCATTCTTCGCACTTCAGCAGCATGATGATGATTTCGTCTGGGTTGAAGACATGAGCTTCCAGGATCCCGAATCCGGTTTCCTGGTGCACCAGAGGTCTTCTGTATCGTTTGATTTGCCTAGACAGAAATTGCACGTTAAGAAGGTACTTGTATCGAAAGAGGGCGAAACATCACCAGGCAAGCGATATACAGACGAGACCGACTTCTACATGATCTACCCACACGAGCTTGACCTCCTGCTGGAGTCGGCTGGTCTTCAGCTAGCTCAATTATATGGAGGTTATGCTTGGGAACCTTTCAACGATGATAGCGACCGGATGATAGCCATCGCGCGCCACCGAACGCAGTGATCTGCCTAGAATTTGATTGTACTTTCAGGAACTGGGCTGGCATCAGCTAGTCGCAGGTAAATAAACGCCATTGGAGCGTAATAGGCAATCCACAACGATACTATCAGGTAACGCACGATCGTCAGCCCAATGTCAAGCCACTCCGGCTCATCTGGTAGAACAGCGCTCAAGCCCGCCCACAAGAGAAATGTCACGGAAATCCCAACCAGATATCGGAGGGCTCGTTTCCATACCGGACCGTCCACCAGAAAGCGAACACGGCTTCCTTCAAGCAGAAATCCAATGCTTAAACCGATCAATCCTCCAAAAGCCCGGGCAACATTGCTTCTGGCTATTTGCTCAGCTATATCGATCCTGGACTCCCACGGCACACCGTAATTTGGTTCACCGAGGATGAAGAGCACGGCGACATAAATGGCTCCGAGGGTGAAAGGTATGGCAATGGCGACGAGCAGCCGTTGACCGAGTATCCGATTGGCAAACCATTCCGATGCGAAACGCATCCAGAGATAAAATGCAATGAGGATAAGTACACCGACAAGAACTCCGGCCAGGATATCCTCAATATCATGAACGCCCAAGTAGAGCCGGCTCAAGCAAGTGAGGAAAACCAAAGTCAGGGCAATTAACCAGATCCATCTCTTCCTGAACCAGGCTGCCAGGTATAGATAAAGGACCGTTGCTGTTTGCGCGTGGCCACTGGGAACCGCATAGGTCTTCTCGTCGTCCAATCCAATTCCTGCTTCGGTCCAATAGGGTCGTGGATCACGAAACGCGGCCTTCAGAATCTCGTTGATCATATTTGAGAAGGTAACAAGATAGGCTAGCGACCGGCCCAAACGCTTCTCAAGACTCCAATAAATAAGAGGAATGATCGCCAGGTAGACTTCGAATCGGACGAAGGAACTTACTGCTTCAAATAGCGGATTTAACTGGGAATAGTTCTCCTGAAGCCATTTTGTAGCTTCCAGACTGAACTCGCTAAATGGTTCCATTCAAAGGCCTCCGCAGGAATAGACCGATCAATAAGACGGTTTTGAGGCTATGATCCGGAGGAAATGACAAGTATGTTTACCACACCTGTTTATTCACAAAGCTACGTTGATTCTACGTCTGCAACCTCTTTCCTCCAAACAGCGTTGCGCACCTGCTACTGCTGACTATAATCCTGAGGGATAACCAGTCGGCAATAGATATGCCGGCTGCACAATGCGACGGAGGATTATTGAATGACCCCTAGAATATTGGTGATTGAAGATGAGGAACGCATCCGCCAGTTCCTTAAGCGTGGATTGACCTATGAGAACTATGTCGTAGATACCGCCATCGACGGAAAAGATGGCCTAGAGAAGGCAAGGGATACCCCTCCGGATCTGGTTTTACTAGACATAATGTTACCAGGAATGGACGGGTTCGAAGTTTGCCGCCGGTTACGGGCTGCAAGCGATGTTCCGATTTTGATGCTGACGGCTAAGGAAGCGATAGAGGACCGGGTGGCAGGACTCGACGCCGGCGCTGACGACTACCTTGTAAAGCCTTTCTCCTTCGACGAGTTGTTGGCGAGGGTACGAGCGCTTCTCCGAAGGGCTCAACCATCCCAACCGCAAGTTCACCGATTCTCTGACCTTGAGTTGGACACGGGAACTCGACAGGGACGCCGCGGTGGCGAAACTTTCGACTTAACGGCCAAGGAATACGAGTTACTCGAGTTATTTATGCGTAATCCTCGCCAAGTTTTGACGCGAGACGTTATCTTTGACCGTGTTTGGGGATATGACTTCGGAGGGGGTAGCAACATTATCGAGGTATATGTTAGATACTTGCGACAAAAAACTGAGGGCGAGGACCTGCCTCGCCTGATTCATACAGTCAGGGGCGTAGGCTACGTTCTTCGCGAGTCAGATGCTTAGACTCACGGAAAGACATTGATTAACCTCTTGAGGTGACCTTAATCTGCGGTTAATCTGGAGATGGTACAATCGCTTGGAATATATTCCGGACGAAGCGAAGATAGTGATTAACTGACGCCGTACCTACTTGTCAATAAAACTCCGACTTACTCTCCTATATACGCTCATCCTGATTCTGGTCCTTGCTCTCTTTGGCTGGTCAGTTTACGTCATCTCTAGGGCCGCTCTGGTCGATGACGTCGATCGCGGGCTGGCAAACATAGCCCTTAAGCTGAGGGAACAAACCAAGGCCTTTGTTCTGGGTGATGTGGCTGTCTTGGAGCTTCCCGAGGAAGAGCTCGATGTCTTTCAATCGGCAACAAATTTCTTCGTGATCCTTAACACGAGGGGGGAGATCCTCGCCCGATCGCAAAACCTTGCTGATTACCAGATTCTCCTTGATCCAGGGGGCATGAAGGCCGAAGAATATTACAGGACTGTATATCACGAAGGGCGACCTCTCAGAGTTCTCACCGAGCCATTGAGCGTGGAGCGCGATGGCCTCAGAACGCTTGTTGGTCACCTTCAGGTCGCGCGGTTGATGGAAAATGAGTCCGTATTAGAACAATTGAGGTTGATCCTGTTGCTGACGGGACTCGCGGCGGTATCGCTATCGCTTTTCCTTGGTGCCTGGCTTACTCACCGGCTTCTCAAGCCCTTGGATGACATTGCGGCGGTAGCGATTCAGATCACCCGTGCTGATGATTTAAGTCGTCGCCTTCCCGACACAGGCAGAAGAGATGAGATCGGAAGCCTTACGATGGTGTTGAATCAAGTGTTGGAGCGCTTGGAGCGTCTGTTTCACGCCCGGCAACGATTCTTGGCCGACGCTTCTCATGAGCTACGCACGCCTCTTACCACCCTTCGGGGAAACATGGACCTGATGCGTAGAATGGGCGCGGCCGAACCCGAAATTCTCGATGATGTGCAGGATGAACTTGAGCGGATGACTCGCCTAGTCGACGATCTGTTATTGCTAGCGCGGGCTGATACAGGTGGCCTACCCCTTTCTCGTCAACCGATTGAACTAGATGACATTTTCCTTGAGGTATACAGACAGGTACGAAACCTTGAGAGCCCTGTACAGGTGATCATCAAAGAGGTAGACCAGGTATATGTTCTCGGTGATTCCGACAGGTTGAAGCAGCTGCTTCTTAATCTCGTAGACAATGCCATTAAATACACACCCGCTGGTGGTGAAGTTCAAATGAGCCTATCTAAGAATGATGGAAACGCGTTGGTGGAAATCCGGGACAACGGTGTGGGAATCCCGGCAGAAGATCTACCTCGAATATTCGACCGTTTTTACCGGGTTGACAAAGCGCGAACACGGAATCCGGGAGGTTCGGGTCTTGGCCTCTCAATAGCCAGGTGGATTGCCGTAGCTCATGGGGGGAATATCTA
>JAUVOB010000406.1 GCA_030599405.1 Chloroflexota bacterium
ATGTGATAGATATGTCAACTCTTGTGACCCCTCGCCTTCTCTGGTACACTGCCGGTAATGGCAGTGCAAAATAGGCTAAGCACCATTCGTACGCGTGCGGTTTTCCTGTTGATCGCCGCCGTTGTCGCGGTGGTTATTCTAGGCAACGCCGGTGACGCTCTTTCGCAACAGGATGCCGCGGGAACCGAAAACCCGCTATCTCTTGATATAATGTTGTCCCCCTGGGCGACGACTCCAGGAGATAGTGTATCTTTAATCCTCTCGATGCGTAACAACGGCGCAGCCGCCTCGATGCCGGATGTAACGATCCAGCTTCCCGAGCAGGTCATGCCGGACGTTTCCACACTTCCTTCCGGTACTATTTACAATTTCCAGTCAGGCGACCTTAGCTGGCAACCGTATATTGAGCCCTATGGTGGGATCTCGCAGATCGAACTCTGGTTGTCTGTCACTGTTGCCCAGTTGAAAGAACCGGAGCGAGTAATCACGGCCTCTGTTCGCAGCAATGGTCTTGAGTGGAGCCAGGCGACCACGTTGTGGATTGGCTCATTGCCCCAAGCCTATATCGAATTCGATCCGCCGCAGGTGTCTGTTGGCCAGCCTGTAAAATTGGTCACTAACGCGATTGGACCGGGTCCATTAACGCAGATATGGAGTTTGGATGATGGTCGCGTAATCGCGGCTAACGATCCGGTGGTAGTATTTCCAATATCTGGTTCGCATGTGGTGACCCTCCAGATCTCAAACCCTCTCGGAACGACCTCAATTAGCAGCCAGGTTGAGGTTTTCCCCCAGCCTATCGCGCGATTCGCCATTGAAGATAATTCATCCATCGCTGAGTCTGCTATTGCCTTCATGAACCAAAGCGGTGGTGAACCGCCATTGAGCTACACATGGGATTTCGGAGATGGAGCTATCTCAAACGAAAAGAATCCCAGTCACCACTACTCGGCACCTGGTGTTTATCAGGTGAATCTTAGGGTCGAAAACGTCTACGGCGAAAGTGAAACATACTCATTTGTTGAAATCAGCTCGCCTCCGAGCTTCGATATCCTGGTCACGGAGTTTGCGGAGGCTGGAAGCGTCCTTCCCGGCCAGGTGATCGCCGACCAAACGACTACTGAGATCACCTGGGATATGGGAGACGGCCGTCGCTATTCGGGAGCCGATGTAAGTCATATATACTTGGTACCAGGTGACTATGTGCTGATGGTCACTGCCAGAAACAATTTCGGGGAAACACGCGTATCGCGATGGATACATATCGGATACGGGACCTTACATTATTATTTGCCTTATTTGTCCACTGGTGGCTCATCCGATCTTGCACTCAATACTGGTTTAGAGCTTGGGGATTCCAACGGGGCGATCGATGTTGGATTGGGCCCGCAGCCTGAACTACTGCCAATTGAATTTGCCTCGGGTACAACACAGGCCGAACAACTCTTTATTTACATAAACGAAGCGCGACGTTTATTCAATTTGCGTCCCCTTTCCTATGTGCACTCGCTAAGTGTCGCCGCTCAAGCCCACACTGATGATATGGCTGCCGATGGCTACACGGCGCACCTTGGTTCCGATGGCTCCACTCCGGCATACCGTCTTCAGGTCGCCGGTTATACAGGTGGATACGGCGGCGAGGCAACCGCCTGGGGTCTGTCCGACCCCATTGAACCCGTTCGATATTGGTTGACTAGTCCGGCGCACAGAGTAATCCTACTCAATCCAGCTGTATCAGAGGTCGGCGTTGGTTTTACGGTTGACTATAACGCGCCCAATTTATGGTATTGGACGGCCGAATTCGCATCGCTTAATCTACCAGTCGTAGGGGCCGCGCCACCACAGGCACCTGCTCCAGCGTCGCCTCCTGAGTTGCTGCTGCTTGGACCACCACAGTCCAGTGAGTTCGTACTGTCTGAATCGGCGAAACTGATTTTCTCCTGGTCATGGGCTGGCGGTATTCAAGAGAACCAGCGCTTCGCACTGTATCTTAACTCCGGCGGCAGGACATTCCAGGCTGGCGTAATCAGGCAGTCGCAGGATAGCGGACAGTACCAATTCAGCATAGATGCTTCCTCTGTCGCCATCTCACCAGGCCCGTATACCTGGCAGATAAAGCTTGAAGATAGCGGTCAGGGTGTCGTGATAGCCGAATCGTCCGTCTGGCAGGTGAATTTCGTAACCTCCAACCAGGGAATATTCGAGCCGACTCCGATTCCAACATCAGTGGTAGAGGTGACCCCAGAACCTACTCCGGATCCTCCCCCTCCCGCCGAACCAACCACCGTTCAGAATCCCTTGCCGGTTTCTACGCCGGTCCCAACAGTCGTGCCCTAACCTGCCTGTTTAGCGTTCTTCTCCGTTCATTCAGTCTTAAGTTTTTCGCTAATAACCTCAGATAGAGTTGGTGATCCAATCTCTTGCAAGCTATAGCGAACCCTTTGGGATGGCATGTTGATATCGACTAACCTTCCAAGATCAATTGGAGTGGCAAT
>JAUVOB010000081.1 GCA_030599405.1 Chloroflexota bacterium
TCTGCCAGGTTATTCTGATGAGGATCCACCAGATGCCTACCACTTGATTCGCGACCGAATTCTAATGCCTCGCAGGCGAGCCTTTGAGCATAGTCCCTCTATCCATCGACTTTTCGAGATTCTCGGGATAGCAGAAGTCCAAGAATTCGTAGCACCTCGGCCACACTCCAGGCCTGGGCAGGGCATCCCCGAGGATTGAATGGAGCCTCGCCATCGAATATCTCGCTAATGCTACCGATGCCGTGCTCTTGAATATGGTTGAGGAAGGGGCGCAGGTAAGCTGCTACTGCATCTAAATCACCGTAGACGCGCAGGTGTGCACTGACAAAGGGGCCAATGAGCCAACCCCACACGGTCCCTTGGTGATAAGCGCTATCCCTGGTCTTGACGTCGCCACCATAAACAGGGGCGTACCCAGAATGGCCGGCCGATAAACTACGTAGACCATAGGAAGTGAGCAACTGCTTCGCGCAGCGGTCCACCACTTCTTTCCTTTGATATTCGTCGAGAGGTGAATAGGGAAGCGAAACCGCCAAGATCTGGTTTGGGCGTAGCGCCGGATCATGACCATCAGGGCCATCTAATACGTCGTAGCAATATCCGACATGGTGGTTCCAATAACGCTGAAACCCTCTCTTGGCTCCTTGAGCGAGATCAAGGAGCTCTCCTGTAGATTCCCCAAGGTGATCGGCGAAAGCTGCCGTAATATTCAGCGCGTTGAACCAGAGGGCATTAATCTCTACTGGCTTGCCGATGCGCGGCGTAACGACCCAATCGCCAACTTTCGCATCCATCCAGGTTAGCTGCACCCCAGATTCACCTGCGTACAAAAGCCCATCAACCGGATCGAGTCCAATGTTGTACCGCGTACCTCTGACGTGCCACTCAATAATCTCTCTCAGGACCGGGTAAAGCGCTCGGACCAGATCAAGATCAGCGGTTTTATCATAGTATGCGCGTAGCGCTTCAAAATACCACAGTGTGGCGTCGGCAGTGTTGTACTCTGGTTCCTCACCTTCGTCCGGAAACCGGTTTGGCAACATGCCCTTGTCAACGTAGGTGGCAAATGTGCGTAGAATCTTGGCGGCATCATCTGCCCGTCCCGTGGCTAAGGTTAAACCCGGCAGGGCGATCATCGTGTCCCGTCCCCAATCTCCAAACCAAGGGTATCCGGCTATGACGGTAAGACCATCGGGATCTCCAGCCGTTGAGCGCTTTACAATGAATTGGTCCGCTGCCAGGGTTAGCTGGGCCGCAAGAGATTCTAATGCCCGTTCGTGTTTGGGTTTGGCCATAGGTGGCGAATCTCCGAAATACAAGCGGGTACGATTTAGCATCCTTTGCTCGTGGGCTCCTCGATCTTTGAGGGCCAAATGTCCATCAAGCTCTGGATGCGATTCGGTACTGGAAACGAGGGTGGCTGAATCACCAGGTCTTAAGATCACCGTCGCACGAGCTCCGTAGTAGTGGGCCTCGACATCAGGTAATCCCCGGTATCTCTCGACGCTCAGAGAATAGTTGCTATACCACAGGTCTTGAACATCAAATCCCATGTCTTGGCTCAGGATGTAGTAAGGTATCCCGGAATTCGAGGTTTCTATTTTTGCTCCGTGTGAGACGCTTGCGATACGGAACGATATATCCCCACTACCCGTGACGCCGTGATAGTCACGATCGTTGAGCAACACCTTGCACGAAAGATGAAGCTCACTAGATCCTCGAATAAAATCGTAGCGCACGTAAGTAGTGTTAGCCCCTTGCTGCATCCAGATACGTTTCTCTAGCAAGGCACCATCCAGGGCGAAAGTCCAGACCGGAATCGTCCCTTCCAGGCGGAATCCGCACATGCGCTGAAAGCCATCCGAGTCTAACGTCCCATCGGCCCATCGATTAACGAATAAGGGGAATATGTTTCCCTTGTAGCTGATTTCTTCGTCCAGCTTGGTCACAAGCAAAGTGCGGCCGAGCGGCGGATGCAGCGCAGCGATGAGCAGTCCATGGTAGCGGCGTGTTAGCATGCCTGGTACCGTTCCCATGGCGAACCCCCCAATACCGTTGGTCACAAGCCACTCTTTGCTTTCAGCTGATACCAGATCAGTGCCTATATCACGTCCAAAGTCAATCATGGCGCCTTCCTTCAGTCGGAATATGCCTTGTTTCGAGTAACTGTTGAAATTTCTCGATTCCTGTCACGGATTTGCGCGATCGATCTGTGAAACTAGCAACAGCTTTCGCCACCAATCTTTTCCATGCTCGAGCCATATTATCATCAGGGCTGGAGCCCGTCTAATAGATGGCAGGCGCTATCCCGGGCGAATTTCCACAGGCTTCAGCCAGTTGCTTAAGAGTAGCATGTGGTAAAATCGCTCTTCGATACCAATCAAATGTGACTGGAATTATGAAACAAAAGATCTACCTGGAAGACGTTCCCCTGGATGAGGCCATGGCGACCTTTGAGACCGCTCTCAAGGAAGCCGGCTTGTGGGATCCACTTCCATCCGAAACGGTGCGCGTCGCCGATTCTTGTGGGCGAATAACGGCCGAGCCGGTATGGGCTAAGATTTCCGCTCCTCATTACAACGCCAGCGCCATGGACGGCTTTGCACTTCGCTCCCAGGATACGGAAGGCGCGACTGAAACAAACCCTATCCGTTTTACTCTGCTCGATCCTGGCGATATACCGCCGGACAATGAACGATGTGCTCTGGTCGTGGATACTGGCCAGCCCTTGCCGGCTTGGGCTGACGCCGTGGTCATGGTCGAGCATGCACAACGGATATCCAATGCATCGGGTGAACCGGCAATTGAAATACGGGCCTCCTTGCCACCCTGGCACCACGTACGCCTAATGGGGGAGGATATGGTTGCAACCGAGCTCGTTCTGCCGGCCAATCACCGGTTGCGACCAGTGGACCTCGGGGCGATAGCCGGATCTGGGCACGGTACTATAAAGGTATTCTGTAACCCACGGGTAGCCATCATACCAACGGGTACTGAGCTGGTGACAGTTGATGGCGTCGCTGAGACGGGCATCTCGCCGGGGAAAATAATCGAATACAACAGTATCGTACTCGCGGCCCAGGTTGTACAGTGGGGAGGTATTCCCACTCGCTGGCCAATAGTCCCCGACGATTACGCAGCCATACAGGACGCGGTCATCAAGGCTACGCTTGAGCATGACCTGATCCTGGTTAATGCCGGTTCCTCCGCAGGCACTCGAGATTTCACCGCCGACGTCGTCGATTCCTTGGGCAAGTTGTTGGTTCACGGAGTAGCCGTGCGTCCTGGACACCCCGTCATCCTGGGAATTATCGGTAGGGGTGATCTAGACCAACAACAGAATGGGTACACCCATCATGAACTAGCCGATTCTGGTAATAATGAGAGTCACCACGATTTGATGAATTCCCGCGCCCAATCGGCATCCAATGATACCCGGCATCCAGTCCCGATTATCGGCGTTCCCGGTTATCCTGTTAGTGCAGCGCTGACCGGCGAGATCTTTGTCGAGCCCTTGCTCACCCGCTGGCAGGGACTGCCCTCCAAACAATCCCCGGTGCTGCGGGCGACTGTTACCCGCAAGGTAATGTCCCACACCGGCGACGACGACTTCGTTCGGGTTTCCGTTGGTAAAGTTGGGGATCGTTACATGGCCACGCCAATTGGTCGAGGCGCCGGAATTATAACCTCCTTGGTGCGAGCAGACGGAATTGTTCGTATTCCACGCTTCAGCGAAGGATTGGAAGCAGGTTCCAAGGTAAAGGTTCATCTCTACCGTACTCCGGCGGAGATAGCGCGAACCATCGTTGCCATCGGAAGCCATGACCTAACTTTAGATCTCCTTTCTCAGTTTCTTTCAGCTAGAGGACAGGGACAAAGATTATCATCGGCCAATGTTGGCAGTCTTGGCGGATTAATTGCTCTACGAAGGGGTGAAGCCCATATTGCCGGGGCACATTTGCTCGATCCTGAATCTGGCGATTACAACAAGAGCTACGTGGAGCGATATTTACCAGGCCGCGATATGATTCTAATATCGCTCGTCAAACGCGAACAGGGTTGGATCGTCCCAGTGGGTAATCCAAGAGGTTTGCGCAGCTGGGAGGATGTGGAGAAGCCCGGTGTTCAGATTATCAATCGCCAACGGGGGGCTGGCACCAGAGTATTGCTCGATTTCGAACTGGAGAAGCGTGGTATCAATTCTGGAGAAGTGTTGGGCTACGATAAAGAAGCATTTACACATCTCGCTGTGGCTGCCGCGGTTGCTTCGGGAATAGTCGACACGGGCCTTGGAATAGCAGCTGCCGCGCGTGCTTTACAACTTGATTTCGTGCCGCTAGCCAAAGAGCAGTACGATCTCGTGGTGTCACGAGAGGTCTACGAATCAGATCTTCTGCAGCCCCTCCTGGAACTCCTAGTCGATTCTGAGTTCAAGTCAGCAGCCATGAAGATGCCCGGCTATGATACCAACCATATGGGCGAGGTTCGAACCGTCAATACCTAATTAGGAGCGACGATCCGAATGACTCCCGTCATACCGTCAGGAGCAGGCTCGGACACGACGGCTGGAGTAATCTGGTTGGACAGATCGACCGCGCTTCTGGCCCTTATGCGAATGTAGTTTTCAGAGTATCCGATCCAGCAATCGCCGTTCAGATCAGACGCTTCCGCACGTTCCCATAAGACGGACAACATCCGCCCTTCATTTCGTTCGTGAAATGCCAGGCTTAGTTGTCTCCCTAGTTCAATTAGCCTGCGAGCTCGTTTCTTCTTGATTGGTTTTGGCAGCTGCCCAGCCATCTTCTCGGCCGCTGTTCCCGGCCTTCTGCTATAAGTGAAGACATGTAGTCTCGAAAAACCCATCTCGGTGATGAACTCAAGCGTATCCTCAAAATCCCGCTCGTCCTCTCCAGGAAAGCCGGCAATGAGATCAGTGCTCAAGTTTAGATTGGGAATGTTATACCTGGCGGAATCGACAATATCTCGAAAACTGGAACGGTTCGTGCGACGGGCCATACGCTTCAAAATCTTGTCGCTACCTGATTGCAAGGGGACGTGGAGATGTGGAAGCAGGCGAGGATCAGACCATAGTTCAAAGAAGTATTCTGGAATATCCCACGGTTCCAGGGAAGACAGTCTAAGGCGAGGGATATCTGTATCTTCCAAAACAGCTTTCACCAAATCGGTCAAACGGACGCCTCGCTCCAGGTCCATCCCATAGCTCCCCAGGTGAACACCGGTCAGAACGGCTTCCTTGTAGCCAGCTGCAACCAGTCCCTGAATCTCGGTCACGACATCGCCTATACTCCGGCTCCTACCATTCCCGCGCGCGATTGTAGTAATACAAAACGTGCAGCGATTGTCACAGCCATCCTGCACCTTAACGAAGGCTCGGGTCTTTCCCATATTCAAGGCCAGAAAATCCCTCAGGACGGGTTCCCGGTCGTAGATGGGGAACTTAACCGGGATATTGGGATCAACCAGCTGAACTAAGCGATCTTTGTCTTTGTTGGCCACAATGCGACCGGCGCCTTCGACCTGGGACAGCTCCTCGGGCGCGACAGTGGCATAACATCCGGTAAGAATTACCTCGGCCGACGGGTTTTTGCGGTGATATCGCCTGGTCAATGATCGTGAATCTCTTGCTGCCTCCCGCGTCACGGTACAGGTATTAATTATGACCTTGTCGGCTTTTGCTGGGTCGGTCACGATCTCATGACCCGCGGCTAACAATTGGCGAGCTATCGTCTCGACCTCACTCTGATTAAGACGGCAGCCGATTGCATCGAGATAAACCTTCATAGGCCAATTCTAGCCCAGGCCTCAATATTGGAACAGACGAAGGAAACAGGAACGATTCTAGCTACCCAATTCAGGTGTGTGTTATCATATGGGGTAGCTGAGCAAAGGTTGCTGAGCAAAGATTGCTGAGTCTAAAAGGCTGAGCCTGTTTTAGTATCGAATCATCGCGTCTTAGGCGCAAATCAGATCAATAATCCTAGATCGGCGGAGGAAGTACCCTTATGGCAGAAGATATCACACCAGAAGTACCCGAGGACAGCGAGCAAGATGAATTAGCGTCTCAGGCAGCAGAATCACGCAGAACCTGGCAACGATTTGGTATGCGCATTCGATCGATCACGCCTTCTGGCCTGGCCCGGTTCCTCTTGGGAGCCAGCGCCGTCGTCGCTCTGTTCTTAGTTCTTCGGGCAACCTGGATAGCTTTGACACCGTTCCTCGTGGGTGCTGTCATCGCCTACGTCGTTTTGCCTTTCGTCAATTGGCTGGACCGGCTTATGCCGAGATTTTTGGCCGTCGTACTCGTCCTAGCTGGCGTTGTTGTGATTGCTGGCGCCTTTCTATCCCAGTTAGTTCCAGTTTTAGGGCAGCAGATTTTTCGGTTGACTTTACTGCTTCCCGAGCGGGCAGAAATTCAACAATATGTAGATGATTTGAGGCAATGGTACCAGAACCTGCCTGAGCCCACCCAAGTAATAATTGATGATCTATTGGATCAAATTGGCGTAACGGTCAGGGGGAACCTTGACGTCTACTTTTCCCAATTAATAGAACTCACCATACAGACTGTGCTGAATCTGGTCAATACAGTGGCATTCGTACTGGGCTTTCTCGTAGTACCGGCCTGGTTACTGTCCATATTGAAAGATCAACGAACGGGAGTCGAAACCATCGACCGAATGCTTCCAAGATGGATGCGAGCTGATTTCTGGGCATTCGTCCGCATCGCCGATCGGACA
>JAUVOB010000251.1 GCA_030599405.1 Chloroflexota bacterium
CGCCGCCCTCAAATCGATCAGCCTTGGTAGCTAGGATTGGGATAACACCTTCAGTAATGGCGTACTCGACGATTTGCCTCATGCTCCCTTCGAACTTTTCGGCCGATCCAATGTCGTTGGTACCCAGGACGATTATCAGGACGCTTGGGTTATTGAGCCGGAACTCGCAGGCTATCATGGTTTCATTTGCTTGGCATTGCCGCTTGTCGGCCCAAGTCGGATCGAGAACCGCCCAGGCGCTCAGACCACGCCTGATGCCAACACCATACCTTTCAAAGGAATTGGAGAAAAATTCTACAACCGGTTGGAGATGGCTGAACGGACCAAGATCGAAATCGCCGGTCCCGAAGCGAACCAGAAATTGATCCGTCTCGATAATGCTGGCGCCTATACGCGAAAGGGATCGAGGGTTCCGGCCGAGGGCTTGCCCGGTGGAGAAGATCTCACGCACATGAAGTCGCGTCAGTTCGTCCATGACGACGAACTCCTCGGATGACATGCCATTTGCATATTGTGGCGTTGGTGTTGCCGTTGGAGATGGCGTGCTGGTTGACGTTGGTCTGGGAGTAGGAGTTAAAGTCGCGGTGGGCGTTGGGGATGACTCTGAGCCGGGGGGCTCAAAGCCGGGGAGAGCACGGGATGTCTGGCGCAAGGTGGACGCATTGTAAACAGGAAATTTTAGCTCGGTCGTTCGTATTGCCTGGGATTGAGCAACAGCTACCGGATGGGCAGAAGATTGATCATCTTGATCTGTGTCAGGTTCATGAGGAGCGGCGGTCGCATTTGAGGATATTGGTGTAGAGGTTGAGAGAGTGAAACTACTCGCCATAACCCTCGAGACGTTTTCATTGCTTGTTCTCTTAATCACTCTATCCGTCGCTACCTCGGCGCGCCAATTTTTCAGATTTATTACAGTGCCAGCGACGACAAAGGCAACTGTTAGCAGGATTAAAGCAAGGCGTGGGCTCCGCATCATACACACCCTGGTCGTTGCTCGAGCCGTAGTGCCATTTCCTTTAGCAGCTCTCGGTAATGTAAGGTAAACCGGCTGGTACTAGAAGCCCTGATATATCCACTGAGGCGCCGAATCGGTACTTACGATGATCAGAAGCAGGATCACGGCACAAAGCAAGAGGGCCAGCAGATTCTCGCGACTAAAGATCCGGTGAATCATCAAGGTGCCTCACCACACCATTTCCACTCGCCGGCTTCCTGAACGGTTCTGTAGGAAACTAGTGGAAATTCTTGCTCTTCTGTTCCGTACAGCGCGACGATCTTTCCTGTACAGCGGACAACGCCTTCGTCCCCCTTTGCTGTGCAGGTCATGTCTTCGATTGTCGCCCCAGATACAGTTGCGAAAGTATTCGACTCCCGGTCAAAGAACTGCTCCATCTCAGAGCACAGAAGTGCGCGGATGTTTTCGACGTCTCCGTCCACCTTGGCTTGCATGTAATTCTCGACGGTCTCGGCGGGATCGCCGGCACCCGCGTCGCTGCAGGCCGCCATTAGTAGTATTAGTGAGATCGCTAGAAAAACTATCCTCATCGCATCCTTCCGATCGCTATTGTCTATCTACTGCTAAATTCCAACAACTCTTCACCGTCCGCTATCGCAACCTTAAGCGATTCTTCCCACAGCCGCAATGCTTCTCTCCTCATACATATCTCTTCGGAGTGGAGGCAGGCTCTCTCGAGTTATTGTAGCTGCATCACCTCGGATCTGATGGTCTCGAGGACCATCAGCGCGGTCAGATTGTGCACGCCATGGCCTCTTTGCAGTGCTTCTGGCATTGTGTAGTCGAACTCGTCAAACGGCGTCAGGTGGACATTGTCCTCTCTTAATCCGCGATCGGGAATCGAATCGGCAACGAGATCAAAATCCCACAAAGGAATGGCGAATTCGGCCGCGATTTCTCTGATGATAATGTTGTTAATATTGTCTGGACCTTCAAATCGATCAGCCTTGGTGGCAAGGACGGGTACCACGCCATTTTCGATAGAGAACTCGACCAATTTTCTTAGACTATAAGCGAACGTGTCAGGCGCTCCGGCGTCATTGCTCCCCAATAGGATGAGTAGAATACTGGGATTATTTAGCCTAAATTCACAGGCAACAATCGTCTCGTTTGGCTGGCACCAATCTTTATTAGCCCACATCGGATCGAAGATCCCCCAGGAATGCAGTCCTGCATGAATGGCCACCCCATAGCGCTCGTAGGAACCCGCGAACTGTTCGATCGCCGGTTCCAGGTACTCATAATCCGCAAGATCGTATGGGCGGGTGTCAAATCCGGTTAGAAAGTGTGGATTGGCGATCAGGCTATCGCCAAGTTTCGAGAAAGCATGGCTGTCGCGGCCGAGAGCTCGTCCAATATTGAAGATCTCTCGCGCATGGTCGACAACTCCATCGGGCAGGTTGACAACCGATTCGACAGGTACACCAAGAATCATAGACGGATCAAATGGTATTGGCGTCACCGGCAATGGCGTAGGCGATGGGAGTTCTGGAGACGGTTCTAGTGTTTCTGTGATAGCGATCTGTGGCGTAATAGTGCCACTCACGGAGTCAGCACCTTCAACCGTTAAGGACGGCGTTATTTCGGAAATCGTTGCTTGCTGCTCCGGAGTAGGCGTTGCATTTTGGTCTGAAATAACTTCGTCTGTAGGTGATTCAGAGGGTGAAAATTCCGGCAGCGCTGGGGTTGAAGCCGTGCTAGTGGCAGCTAATTCAGCATAAGATACGGCTGGCGTCTCGTCCACTACTGTGGCGGCAACCTCCTCCGGGCCATCACTGGAACAACCGCTTAACACGATCAAGGCAAAAAATGACAATAAAAATGAGCTAGATACTCGAAGCATTGTCACTCTACTCACTCGCGGGATCAATAACATCTTGAAGGATGGCGTCGAGCATCATTAAGGCGGTCAGATTGTGTACACCGTGTCCTGTTTGAAAAGCCCGGGGTTGGGTGTAGTCATGCGGATAGAATATAGTTAGGTGGACATCGTTTGGATACAACCCCCGGTTAGGGATCGTTGCTGAAACCAGATCAAAATCCCAGAGCGGTAACTTATAGTCTGCTGCGATCTGGCGAAGAATATCGTTGTTGACGTTGCCGTCCTCCTCAAACCTGTCCGCTTTGGTTCCAATAACGGGAAGGACACCTTGCTCAATAGCATAATCGACAACCTGACGTAAGTTATAGTCGAAGGATCCTGGCACTCCTTTGTCGTTGGATCCGAGCCGGATCAAGAGGATGGCTGGCCTGTTAATTCGGATCTCACATGCCACTGGTGTTTCATTTGGCAGGCACTGGTCTTTATCGGCCCACATAGGATCGGTTACAGTCCATGAATGAAATCCCCTCTTAACGGCTATTCCTTGCCTGCCGAAGGAGCCGGTGAAATGATCGACAACCGGCTGGAGGTAAACGTATTCCCCGAGATCATAGGTTCCCTCGTCGAAACGAGCGAGGAAATGGGGATTTTCGATGGTGCTGTCGCCGACTTTTGAGAATGCCCGGGGATTCAATCCAAGCTCTTGTCCTCGTTCGTAGATCTGCCTGGCGTTTCCGATAACCTCAGGTGACATCACCACGATTGAGTTTATGGATATGCCATTTACAGTCGTTGGGGGTGGCGGTGGCGGTGTATTTGAAGGCGTGGGTGTTCCAGCCACCGGCGCCTCGGCGATCGGTGCTGTTGGACCGGCCGGGGGTTCAGATGTTGGAATAACCA
>JAUVOB010000008.1 GCA_030599405.1 Chloroflexota bacterium
ACATCCATGCCGAGTACGTTAACGAATATATAAAACTCGGATACGAGGGAGATGAACACGTGGGTTTAGCCGGCGTGGAAGAGTGGGGAGAGAACTATTTGGGTGGTACCAGGGGTGGCTTGTTGACTGTTGTCGGGCCAAGTGGTGAGTACATTGAAACCATTCAGGAAACAGATCCGAAACAGGCGCGCAGCGTTTACTTAACGATCGAACGTGATTTTCAGGAAGATGTAGAGCAGGCTTTGGCCGATGCCATTGAGTCGCACCCCTCTGCTGAGGCGGGTTCTATCGTTGTTCTCAATCCACAAACCGGTGGCGTGCTGGCCATGGCCAGCTACCCTGATTACAATCCCGTTATTTTTGATCCTCTGCGGATAGACGGTGATAGTGACTTGCTTAGGGTGCTTAACGATCCCGGACAACCACTCCTAAACCGGGCGACCCAAGGAGAATATCCTCCCGGATCCACCTTCAAAATTGTGACCTTCACAGCTGCGGTTAACAGCGGCCTTTATACGCCGCAAACCCGGTACACGAGCACTGGAACATGGAACCGGCTTGGAGATGCTTTTGTCAAAGTTGATTGGCGACAAGGTGGGCATGGGACTATCAGCCTGAGCCAGGCGCTGGTTGTTTCCTGCAACTCTTGTTTTTATGATGCCGGCTTTAACCTTGACGAACTTGATCCCTTCCACTTGCCGAATACCGCCCGCCTTTTCGGTTATGATGAGCCGACCGGTATCGTCGGCGTTCCAGAATCAGATGGATTGATTCCCGACCCTGAATGGAAAATCGGCAATGTCGGTGAAGGTTGGGTTGCCGGTGATTCTGTTCACATGGCGATTGGCCAGGGATTCGTCCAGGTTACACCGTTACAAATGGCCAGGCTCATCGCCGCCATCGCTAACGGGGGTACGCTTTATCGCCCGACTGTAATCGATCACATCGGATCTGGTGGTGGCGCACCGGAGGAACAGTGGCCGGTTGAGATACAGGGGGAGATTCCTCTATCAGAAGAGGACCTGGCAGTGGTTCAGGAGAGCCTCCGGGCAGTAGCCAACAGTTCATCGGGTACGGCGACGCACCGTTTTGTCGGATTGCCGGTGCCGGTATCCGGTAAGACGGGTACGGCTGAGACTGTTGCCGCCGAACCACACGCCTGGTTTGCCGGCTATGCCCCGTCCGAGCCGTATACCTTGGCCGATGGGACAGTAGTTGAAGAGCCGGAACTCGCCATCGTCGTTATGGTCGAGAATGCGGGTGAAGGATCAACGGTTGGCGCTCCTCTGTTCCGTCGAGTCGTCGAGTTGTATTACGGCATTACACCCATGGCTCCATTCCCCTGGTCTTCAGAGTAGCCATAGTTCCATAAGAGTCTTAAAGCTCCCTATTCGCCGTTATGAGTCTGTGAGGACTGCCGGCGATTATTCTCGCCAACACTCCGGATAACCTCTGGTCATCGTCGATTGGCGTAAAAGAAATCTGTCACGACTGGATGCACAAAACCATCTCTGAACAGAGTCTGAAACTCCCACCGGTCATCCCAGGATCCCGCCACCCCGTTTGCCAGCAGCCAATGGCTGAATGCAAAGAAATACGGTTCTGCCTGGCGCATATAACCGTATTGAAACATGATCAGGTCTTTTTCGACCAGGGGATTAATGCTGTACGAACCACCTTCAGTGCCGATCATAGGAATGGACCGGTTTAATTGATTCCGTATTATCTCGTCGTATTTTCGGAATAGTAAAAAACCATCCTCATCGCCCAGAGAACGCAGACCATGGTAGTTGTGGACAGAGAGCCAGGTTCTATTTAGCAGCCAGATGTCACCATTCCGCCGGAGGGCTTGAATGGTCCGTTCCAGGAACGTATAGTGGTCAAATGCGCCACCAGGGCTTAGAGCTCCCAGTCCAGGCAACCCTCCACCTTCAATCACATCACGCGCGGCCGAAGCCCAAGTTAAAGCGTACTGATTTGCATTAGCAAACCCTTGGGTGTTCTCCTCATTGACGTTTGGTTCGTTATAGAGCTGGTAGTAATAGACGCCCCTTGCCCGATAATGGGCAACCATGGCGCTCATCTCGCCATCGTAAGGCGATACATTGCTTCGAAAAAGCCTCATCACCGGCATGATGCCTGCGTCAACCAGTCTATCTACCAAATAGTCGTTATCACCAATATTGCTCCCGTCGTTCAAGAATACCACCCATTTTATGTGCATGCGGACAACTTCGTTTATAAATCGGTCGACTACATCACGCTCTTGTTTGACCGTCGGAATCCAATGAATGCCCCAGCCGTTGTCACCCAAGGGTCGGGGAAAAGCCTCCAGAGGGATTACTTCTCGTAATGCATATTGACTAATAGGGCGGATTTTGGCCTGCGGCGATGTTGCCGGCGTTGGTGGCGTGGGTGATGGTGTACGTGAAGGGGTAGGGCTTGGGGTTACCGGTGTATTCGTCGGGATAGGCAGCGGTGTTTCGGTCGGAGGGGACGGGATCACCGATCTCGGTCGCGTGGCTGTTGGCGGTGTCGTCTCCGGTGCAGGTGTCCAGGTAACTGGAAGCCAGTCATTATCAGGGATCTCAGGCTCAAGTCGGGCTCGTCCGATGCTGTCTGGATTGGCAGCAGTAGCGACCAGTGTAGGAAGGTATGCCTGGGCAGATTGACACCCACTAATAGCGATGAGAAGCACACAGAGTCCTAAAAAGATCAATGCCGGTTGGCATCTTGAACTAGATACGGACAGACCAAAGCGAAACCGAGCCGTCATATCTACTATTGTGCCTATCCCAGCCAGTTAAGCAATATTCGATTCGTACTATACTGGTATTCTGGATACAGTTTTACATCCTAGTCCATGAGACTGGAAGATTCACCAACAAAAATCGATAGTTTTGGCTTAATGAATGGATCCGATATTCGACGTGTGAGATAGGGCGAACCATATAATCCATAACCTGTCGGCAGAACTTAGCGATATAGATCCATGTCTTTCGATCTGATTAGGTCCCTCGCTTTGCCTTGCACCGGTGGCAGTTGAAGACCGCGGATCAGGACAGCTGGCTGGCTTTCCGCTGCCTGTCCCATTAACAAACTTGCCCCGGCGGCGATCTCGTCAGCCGTACCGACCTCCGTGTGTTCAAGCTGGTATCCGTACAGATCGCTTTCACCTCGCCGATCCCAGATAGCAGGAATCCCACTAACTCCAATAGCTACACCAACTGTCCCCAGGCGAAATGGCCTGCCATGACTGTCTACAATCAGGATGCCTACCCCGACTCCTGTAGTATCGAGGATATCCCGCCCAATCTTAGCAGCTGATGTATCGGGATCGATAGGCAGGAGTATGACCCATTCTCCCGCCCCATTCTGCGGGACGTTAGACCGATCAATGCCCGCATTAGCACTGGTGAATCCAAGCCGGTGTCGTACGATGAGTGTGCCTTTTCGCATTCGGGAGATCCCTGTGCTTTCAGATAGAATCAGCTGAACCAACCTGGGATCTTTATTGGTAATGGTCGCGATCTCCCGGGCGCGTGAGCCAGGAACAACATCGTCAAGATTGACCAGACGCCCTTCGGCCTTGGATATCACCTTGTGGGCGATTGCAATGATATCTCCGTCAAGAAGATTGATCCCGGCCTTCTCCAGACTATCGAGAAGAAGGGTACTAATCCTGTCTCCTATCCGAACCTCTGGGATATCTGGAATGGCTGTCAAGCGGAGAGCGCTGGTAGGTTCTCCAGGTTCCATTGCGGTGGTCATTCTGTATCTCTTGGAACGAGACCCGTTATTTTGAAGCCTGCATCTTTGACTTTGTGGCGAATATTGATCCCGATCAGAACGGCAGCCAACCCCTCGGCAACAACGGCATTCTGAAGGGGGCCGGCGTCGATACCACGCATGCCTGCTTGCTCGGCTAACGAGGCTGCCAGAAGCTTGTCAGATTTACTTGCGCCGCAAATGAGCACATCGCTGTCGATAGGCTTGTCAGAGTCGACAAGATGTTTAGCCGCGATAGTCTGGAAAGCGGCGATGACGCGCGCCGTATCACCGCAGATTGCCTGAGCTTCCTGGGCGGCCGATCCGGCTTCCGGCTGCCAGACATGACTAACCTTGGGGCGTGTGAGAGGGGCTACTACTGATATCAGCAGCTTTCCCGATATTTCTTCTAATACGGTGACGAGGGTAGCCTCCTGTGCTTCATAGGGGACCGAGAGTACGACAATCTCGCCCCTGGCGGCCGCTGTTTTATTGTCGGTTCCCGTCACGGCGGCATCGGGTAATTTCTCGATCAAATCTGCGGCTGCCCGCTCTCCTTTATCCGCCAGGCGTGATCCGATGATGATTTCATGCCCCGCGGCTGCCCATCTATACCCAAGACCGAATCCCTCGTCTCCAGTTCCACCCAATATGGCAATTTTCACTACATCCTCCTTGTGCACTCTGAGCGGTAGCATCCCATGGCAAGTAATATTGTTCGGTGAAATCTAACTTCAGACTCGTATATGCTTCCGATCGCAGAACCGTATCTCAACGGCTTAGCTGTTCAAAACGCTCCCATGTTTTCGCGGCAAGTTCCCGACTACGACTAGTTATTTCCTGTTCATTCAACGTGAGAAGTTGTCTATCTTTCATCAGGACCTGACCGGCAACCATGGTGGTAGTTACCATACTGCTCTCGAATCCAAAGATGATGTGCCAGGGCAGATTGCCAGCCGATAATGGGGTTGGGGGATGATAATCTACAAAAATCAAGTCGGCCGTCGCTCCTACTTCCAGTGTGCCAATCGACCGTTCTGGGAAAAATATATCGGCTAAGGCGGCATTGTTGTAAATAGCCATTCGAACCACGTCGGTACCATCTGCTCTTCTCGGATCTCGATGGACAACCTTGTGCAGCAAATAGGCACTCTTCCACTCCGCCCACATGTTGTTGCTAAATCCGTCGTTACCCAGGCATATCGGTATACCTAAGCGGAGCATGCTCTCGATATCCGCCGCCCCAACTGCGTTGTTCATGTTGCTTCGCGGCTGGTGAGTAACCCAGGTCCCTGTCTCTCGCAGAATATTCTGCTCGACGGTGTCGACATGCAATGCATGGGCAACAATACTCTTGGGGCCCAGTATCCCTGCTGAGAAGAGTCGATCAATAGCTCGTTTTCCATATCTAAACAAAGAATCGTATTCGTCCGCCTCGTGTTCAGCCACGTGGATATGGAAGCCTGCATCGATATCCGTTGTTGCCTGGAGACAATCAGCCAGCGTCTCATCAGAGAGGCTCAAGGATGCATGTAGTCCGAAAGTGCCCGCCAATAATTCCGCATTTCGGTCTTCAAGAGATCGCATGAAGCGGATGTTTTCCTCGATGCCTGCTTTGGCGCCATCCGGGCCGTTTCTGTCCGTCACCTCGTAGCAGAGAGCAGCCCTTAAACCAGCGGATTCAACCGCCCCGGCGATAACATCTAGCGAGCCGTCGATAAAATTAGGACTGGCATGGTGATCGATCAGGGTAGTGGTGCCATGTTTTATGGCGTCAACCAGGCAAACAAGCGCGCTGAATAGAACATCCTCCTCCGATAGTGCCCGGTCGAGCCGCCACCAGAGTCGCTCGAGGATTTCAGGGAAGTCCTTCATAGGTTTTCCCGGTATAGCCATTCCCCGCGCAAAGGCCCCGTAAAAATGGGTGTGTGCGCATATATTTCCGGGCATGATCAGCTGACCGCCAGCATCTAGTACAGGCGCATCTGGATGTTGCTCTAACAACGAGGCATCATCGGTTATCTTGGCGATCCGTCCCGCCTGAATCAGTAATGCTTTACCCTCCAGGATCTCGTTTGGCTCTCCCCAGGTTACAATCCGACCGTTCTTGATGAGTAGTTCGTCCATGTCGTTGATTCTAGCTGTAGTTAGCTCTACTAGCAACGGGCGTAGATGCCTTCGATGACCCTTTCATATTCAAATCTGTCTATATGATATGTAAGCCTCATTCCTTGACATGATGCAGTCATGGGATAAACTTCACAGGCAAATTTAATCATTACAATCATCACCATGCCGGGGGAGAAAACAAACGTTAAGGAGATAATAATGGCAGATCTAGTTCACATCGACGACGGTGGATTCGAAGATACAGTATTGGCGTCAGACAAGCCAGTTTTGGTTGATTTCTGGGCCGAATGGTGCGGACCGTGCCACATGATCGCTCCATCCGTTAAGCAAATCGCGGACGAGCAGGAAAACGCACTTCTGGTGGCCAAAATGGACATTGACGAAAATCCCATCACACCAGGTCGTTACGGCATCATGAGCATTCCGACGTTGATGCTATTCAAGGATGGAGAGGTTGTGGCTCGAATTACAGGAGCTATGCCAAAAGACAGGATTATGGCTCAGATCCTTCCCCATCTCGAGGCAACAACCGCATAACCACATTGGGTTAATTATTGCTCCAATTTCTACGCGACGTCCATCCGAAAGGGTGGGCGTTTTCTTTTTCTCGGAGAAGACCTTATGGTTGAGATCGCGATTATGATTGAGGGCCAGAATGGCTTGAATTGGTCGCGCTGGCAGAACATCGCACAATCCGTCGAAGAGCTAGGTTTTGCGGGTCTCTATCGTTCAGATCATTATACCAATCCCGACCCACCGGATCTTGATTCGCTCGAACTATGGGTATCATTAACCTGGCTCGCCAGCCATACGAAACGGATTGAATTCGGTCCACTTGTTGCCCCAGTTTCATTTCGCGATCCTACAATGTTAGCCCGCATGGCTAGCGCGGTCGACGATCTTTCAGGCGGGCGACTCACCCTAGGAATGGGTGCCGGCTGGCAAATCCGGGAGCATAATAACTACGGCTGGGATCTCCTGGATGTACCCGCTCGCATGTCCCGATTGGAGGAAGGACTCGAGGTCGTGACCCGCCTTCTCAACAGCGATCAACCTGTGGATTATGAGGGTGAGTTCTATCGTCTGAAAGAGGCGATCTTATTGCCCAGGCCGCAGAGGGCCGGTGGTCCACCAGTTCTTATTGGGGGAAATGGTCCTAGACGAACCTTGCCTTTGGCTGCTCGATATGCGGACGAATGGAATGGTGTTTTCATCTCGCCAGCCAAGTATGCGGAACGAAATAAACAACTAGATAGGCTATTGGTCAAGGAAGGGCGTCAGCCCAAAGATGTTCGCCGCTCTATTATGGTCGGTACCCTGTTCGGCAGGGATAAAGCGGAGGTAGAGTCACGAATTCCATCGTGGGCGAAGGGGAAATACTCACTTTCCGAGCTCAGGGAGATGGGGGTTCTTGCTGGCACAGCCTCTGAAATAAGTGAACAGATCAGCGAGTTCGAAGAGGCAGGTGCTCAACGCCTAATGCTGCAATGGCTTGATATAGACGATCTAGATGGGCTTAGGGCTCTTGCCGAAGGCATGCTGGGATAACGGATTAGTATCGGTATCAAATCAAACATACTGAAACGTAGAACTGGGTGGGTTATATTGATACTGTCTCGCCGTCTACCATACACCTAAGCAGTTTTCACCCAACCCGGGTAAAGAACTTTCTCAGTGTCTCGCAGATCAGTTCGCTGGCGTCCGATCTAATTGCCACGTCCTACATGCAGGAAAGAGGCTACAGAGGTGTGAGATATGGGGAATTGGCGCCCGTTTTTCCGGCCCCTTCCCGGCAGCCAATAAAAAGGGCAGTTTATTGGTGCAACTGCCCTTCAATCAACACGTGAAATGTGATGAACTATTCTTCGTCTTCGATATCGCCTGGCATCTCACCTTCGGGCTGCTTTTCCCTATGAGCGAACTGCTCAGCGAGATTTCCCAGTTCGATGCTCATCCACCTCAGTCCCTGAGCGATGCTGGACTGGGTCTTTTGGCCTAAATCCGCCTCGTTGACCCGATTCTTTATCCCTGAGGCTTCGTCTTTTGCTCTTTGTGCAGCGGGGCTTTCTCGAACGTCCCGGAAAGCCTTGTCGACCTCCTGGGCAAAGGACTGAACACCTTCTTTCACTTCTCGTTCAAATCTCTGGCGCTCTTCACTGTTCCAGGCAGCGCTGATTGTTTCACCCAATTGCTTGCCCAAATTGCTCAATTCGTTAACCAGATCCGGTTTTTCTTTGCTTTCCTTGTAGACGACCGGATCTTCTTCAACCGGGATATCATCGTCCATCTTAATCTTCAGAATGTCATCGTCTGGTGAATATTCTTCGGTCATATCCAAATAACTCCTTATGAATACTGGTAACCTTAGTACGGCATAATCGATGATCTGCAAGTGTAAACATCTAACAAGGTGCTATGACCTTGGGCTTGTCGATCTGTCCGCGATCTCTATTATCTTCTTATCGAGCCGTACCCACCGATACTATCGCAGCTATGTCGGCGAACTCAATTCTGGCAGTTGACAAACGAATCGAATTCTTCTCAAGATTCAATACGTCCCAGCAAGCAAACAGTTGCACCAGTTCACACATAAATACTATAAAATGTGATCGACTTATGCCGAATGACTTCGAATAGTCCTTTTCACCATAAAGTTTGTGGGAATCCAAGCTAGGCACACCAGCCAGGATCAAACAAGGGCCAGCGATATTATCGCTGACCCGTCAAGCGTACAAACAAGATACTGTTATTTTATTTCGACAACCGCCCCAGCTGCTTCCAGCTTGGACTTGGCCTCTTCGGCTGCTTCCTTGCCGATTGCTTCCATAACGGTGCTAGGTGCACTGTCGACGACATCTTTAGCATCTTTGAGTCCTAGTGATGTCAAAGCGCGAACTTCTTTGATGACGTTGATTTTCTTCGGCCCGATTTCCTTGAGGATTACGTCGAATTCAGTTTGTTCTTTGGCTTCCTCGGCATCTGCGGCTCCGCCCATACCTGCGGGCATCATTCCTACAGCCATAGGAGCAGCGGCGCTAACACCCCACTTTTCTTCTAGTATCTTTGTCAACTCGGCAGCTTCCAACAGTGAAAGACTACTAAGATCGTCGACTAATTTTTCAAGATCTGCCATTGTTATTTCCTCCAATTAGCAATATAAATTCTGATACTCTCTCGGATTGTTATCATATTTGCAGGGAAGCTCGGTGTTCGATGCCCTAAACCTCTGAGAACGTTGTTCAAGGAGTCCCGATAAGCTTCACATTATCCGGTGCAATCAGGCAGCACTTTCTGCTAGGCAGAATTCTCTGCCAGTTCTCCTTCGCCGTCTTTTTTGGCATAGGCATCCAATACGTTTACTACTTGCCGGACACTTCCAGCTACCACTGTGGCTACATTACGAGCCGGCGCCTGAATCATTGCCAGAATCTGGGCCCTTAACTCGTCGAGTGATGGGAGCTTGGCCAACGCCAGAATCTCTTCGGCAGTCAGGATTTTGTCGTCCAAAATACCGAACTTGATAGAGATCATCTTCTCAGCCTTAAAAAAGTCGGTTAGAGCTTTCGCCGTACCAGGAACTTCATCCAGCGCAAATCCTGTCGCAAGCTGACCAACTAACTGGTCAGCAGGTGCAGGCATGCCCACCTCTTGCAGAGCTAGAAGCATGAGCGTGTTCTTGGTAACAACCAAGGATCCGTCGGATTTGCGAACGGCGGCCCTAAGCTCCTGCATCCGCTTAACGCTCATACCAGTGTAATCGGTCATGAAAACGGCATTGCTTTTCTCTAGCAGCTCCACGTACTGGGCTACAAGTTCTTCTTTTCGCGATTTAGTTAATGCCAATGTCTGTCACCTCCTTATAAGCAACGGGATTGTCTTATCTTTAATGATATCTAGATGACGCCAATAAGCTTGAAAATAAAAAACCTCTCGCCGACCGGTGAGAGGTTTAGATTGCAAGTGAATGCCTGCTCGCCCTAAGTTCTTACGGAAATCGGACACTGCGGCAGTTGCTAGTAACCTCACCTCGGTGGGCACCAATTAAGCCGAACCTGGGCAAATGACTCAACAAAAGTCCCCGACCAAGCACGGCGCCTACTATCTTCGGTGAACGCCTATTCGATTTTTAATTCTAGCTGCTCCAAGTTGGAGGTAGCACCTGCAATTCTACGGGATCGCCTCGGCGGTGTCCAGCTTAATGCCAGGTCCCATGGTATTAGCTAATACGATCTTTCGGACATAGGTACCTTTGGTGGCGGGAGGGCGGGCGCGCTTAATTGCATCCAACAGGACTTCCAGGTTCTCTAAAAGCTGTTCTTCGCTGAAGCTGGCTTTGCCGATTGGAGCATGGACATTACTGGTCCGGTCTACCCTAAACTCAACGCGACCTGCTTTGGCTTCGTTAATAAGCCTGGGAAGATCGTCACCGGAAGCGACAGTTCCAGCCCGCGGGTTGGGCATCAAACCTCTTGGACCGAGCACTCGACCCAGCCGGCCGACTTTCCCCATCATCGATGGCACGGCGATGGCTACATCAAAATTGGTCCAACCACCCTGAATTTTCTTAATAAGCTCGTCGTCGGCTATGAAGTCGGCGCCGGCCTCTTCAGCCAGCAGAGCTTCTTCGCCTTCGGCAAAGACAAGAACACGAACCGTCTTTCCGAGTCCATGAGGCAGCACTATGACATCCCTTACTTGCTGATCGGCATGTCGTGGATCGACGCCTAAGCGGAAGTGAACCTCCACCGTAGGATCGAAATTAGTATAGGCCGTCTCTTTTATCAGTCGAATCGCCTCTGTTTTCGAGTAAAGCTTGTCGCTATCGATTTTCGCTGCTGCTTCTCGGTATTTTCGACCTCTTGCAGTCATCTCATCTCCTTGTGGTGCTTACGGACCCGATTGCACGCATCCTCCCACTTTAAATTACAACCGCCATGTACCGGCGGTTAACCCATATACTAGTTACTCCTGTACGACGATACCCATACTCCGGGCTGTGCCGCTCACGATCTTCATCGCCGCTTCGATATCCAAGGCGTTCAGGTCCTTCATCTTTGTATCGGCGATCTCACGCAACTGACCTCTGGTCACACTTCCGACCTTGTCGCGATTGGGTACAGCGGATCCACTCTGAATTCCCGCCGCTTTTCTTAACAAGTCCGCGGTCGGAGGTGTCTTCAAGATGAATGCGAAACTGTGATCGTGGAAAATTGTTACTTCAGCCGGAATAATTTGCCCAACCTGGTTGGACGTCCGGGCATTGTAATCTTTACAAAATTGCATCAGATTAATACCGTGGGGACCAAGGGCTGTGCCTACGGGAGGCGCGGGATTGGCCTTACCACCTTCAATCTGAATTTTAACAACCGCGATAACCTTTTTTGCCATATTTAACTCCGGAGGCCTTATGCGCGGTAAATCTCATACGATACCGGCTAAGGTCCCATTTACGGGTAGATTGTCACTGCTTAAGGAAAAGTGCCAGGCTCTCCTGGTGAGAGACTCAATACTTGCGAGACTCATTACTTGAGTGGCTCAATACTTATACGTTCTCCACATGCAGGAAATCGAGCTCGACGGGTGTCTCTCTGCCAAAGAAGGAGACCAGAACCCGAACCTTCGCCCGTTCAATGTCAATCTCGTCAACAGTACCAATAAAATCGTTGAACGGGCCAGAACGTATACGTACTTTTTCGCCCGGCTGGAAGTTGAATTTGACCTTCGGCGCTTCCGCTTCCATTCGATTCATAATCTTGGACACTTCATCTGCGCGAAGGGGTGTTGGTTCGTTGCCCATGCCGACGAAGCCGGTTACGCCTGGCGTGTTGCGGACAACATACCAGGAGTCCTCATCCATGATTAGCTGAACCAGGATGTAGCCCGGAAACACCCGGCGTTCGACTGTCCGGCGCTTTCCGTCTTTTATCTCTATCTCTTCCTCAGTCGGAACCACGACGTCGAAAATCTTGGCCTGCATGCCCATCGATTCGATGCGCTGCTCAATACTATGGCGCACTTTCTTCTCGTAACCAGAATAGCAGTGGACAACAAACCAGGCGCGTCCGTCATCCTCCACAATCGGTTCTACGGGTTCGAGGGTCCCCTCATCCTCCGAATCATCGGACTCGGGAGGCGAATCCTTCTCGACTTCTTCGACTTCTTCGGTCGTTTCAACTTCCTCGAGGTCCTCGGAGAGAAGTTC
>JAUVOB010000224.1 GCA_030599405.1 Chloroflexota bacterium
AGATCCAGTTTGGCCTTGATATTCTCGAATGTATCCATCGCCTCCCACTGGAAAGGTGTATGCGGTTTAGGGATAAATGTGCTGACGCCAACGTTCACTCCGGCCCGCTTTCCATGGAATCTTCTTCCCTCCCGCAATACTTCCTTAGATAGGTCGATAATCGCCTGGACGTCTTCAAGCGTTTCTTGGGGGTGGCCGATCATGAAATAGAGTTTGATCGTCCGCCATTTACGGCGATAGATCTCGCGGACCGTACCAAGTAGATCATCGTCTGACACATGCTTGTTGATGATCCTTCGCATCTTTTCAGTCGCCGCTTCCGGAGCCAATGTAAAACCGCTCCGCTTGTTGTCGCCCAAGTTGTCCATGAGATTTGTCGAGACCGTCTCGATTCTAAGGGACGGTAGTGATACCCTAAGCCCCTGGTCCTTATATCGTTCCCCGATTTCTTCTGTGAGCTGGAGGATATTGGTATAGTCGCTGGAGGACAATGAAAGAAGACCGATCTCCTCATAACCAGTCTTGCTCACTATCGCCTCCATTGCCTCAATAATTTCGCCCACAGGTCGTTCGCGTACCGGCCGGGTCACCATACCCGCGTGGCAAAAACGACACCCCCTCGTGCAGCCTCTCATAATCTCTATCGCGCCACGGTTGTGGACAGTCTCGATGAACGGAACAATGAAATCAGTAACCGGCGGCGGTAAAACAGACACTATGGTCTTTAACACTTTGGGTCTAGCTTCAGGAACTGTTGGACTTATCGACTCAATGGTGCCATCCGTATGGGTGCCAACGTTATAGAAACGGGGTAAATAGCAACCTTCAATCGTGGCCAGGTGACGCAACTGTGTCTCGCGGTCAAGATGGTCGGCGGCCCGCATGGTGCTAATGATCTTTAAGAGAACTTCTTCCCCTTCCCCGATAACAAATACATCGATAAAGGGGGCCATCGGCTCGGGGTTGTAGCAGGCATGTCCTCCTGCAACTACCAAGGGATGTGACGTGTCCCTATCGATAGAGTGGATCGGCAGCCCGGACAAATCCATCAGATTTAACGCATTAGTGTACAGTTGCTCATAGGGAAGGCTGATGGCTAGCATATCGAAATCAAGGACCGGGTGTTTTGTCTCAAGAGAATACATTGGCATACGGATGTCACGCATTATCTCTTCCATATCCACCCAAGGGCTGTAGACTCTTTCGGCAAGCAAATTCTCGTGCTTATTTACGATGTCATAGAGGATCATCAGACCTAGGTTCGACATTCCCAGATCGTAGATATCAGGAAATGCGAAGGCGACCTTGTAGTCAATTTCGTCCCAACATTTCACTACTTGATTGTATTCTCCGCCGGTGTAGCGACCGGGCTTGTTGACACGAGGTAGAATTTTCGCGAGAGCGGTTTCAATATCAGCTGCAGTTCTCATATATATCCAATGAATGTCTTAATACAGGGAATGGTGGCCTTTCGAATTGATGGCCGATTCCTGTCCAGTTGGTCGATTTTCTCTTTTTGAAGATTTGTATCAAAGAATTCTATTATATTTGCTTTCCATGCTCTGACCACAAGTCGGTGTGTATTCGGCTCGGACCAGACCATACAAAAGGCATATGAAAAAGGTGATACTTTACATTGAAATCGAGTTCAACATGCATTAATCTACCTTATAGATCGCTGAAGGATCGATACTGTTCGCTTTTCTTCGGATAATTAATGTGAATTGTGAAAAGCAACAGGCGGTCGCACCATCGCAAATTTGAGACGAGCAGCCACATCAACTTAGAATGGATCCTGTAGCCGAGTTCTTCACTCGAAATATTGTTATCGTCTATTTTCTCTACGGGCTTGCCTTTTTCACCATGGGACTGGCAATCTGGATGGAGTCGAATCGGACGTCCGAATTCCGAATTGCCCGGGCTTTCTGGCTCTTGGCCGCGTTCGGTATTGTTCACGGTCTCCATGAATGGTTCGAGATGTTCCAGAAGCTCAGCGAGTCCGGAGCTGCGAATATCCCTGATGCGCTGCTTCTAAACGAGCTCCGAATACCCCATCTGGTTCTATCCTTTCTATTGCTGATTGTTTTCGGTGTCAAGCTTCTATATTCCACGCACCAGCGAAACCGCAATGAGAATAGAATCGCATACGCTGCCGCAGGAACATTATTTTTGATTTGGTTTCTCAGCGTATTAGTCACCCGCTGGGTGTATGATCCTACTCAGGAAGAACTCGTGGCTGCCAGTGATGTGCTCTCCCGCTATATCATCGGCATCCCAGGCGCGCTGCTGGCTGCGTGGGCTATCGTTTTAGAGCGAAAGTCGTACCATAAGCGGGGGTACGCTGGTTTCGGACGTGACCTGCAGTGGGCGGCATGGGCGCTAATATTGTACGGACTAGTCGGCCAAGCCTTTCCTCAGGAAAGCATTCTGTTTCCTTCGACAATCATAAATTCCGAGTTATTTTTGACCACCTTCGGATTTCCTGTTCAATTCTTCCGCGCTACCGAAGCCGCAATAATGGCCATTTTCTTCATCCGTGCCTTAAGGGCTTTCGAGATTGAGCGGCAAAAACATCTTGCCCACGCGCAGAAGGATAAGGTTGAAGCCCAGGCTCAGGCATTGGTTGCCCAGAGGCAAACCCAGATACAGACCGAAAAGCTAAACGTGGAACTTCAGGAGCGAGAGGCGATGCTGGGCGAGTTGTTGCACCAGGTCGTCTCAGCGCAAGAAGGTGAGCGGCGACGCATCGCCCGGGAACTCCACGATGGAGCAGGTCAAATATTGACCGGTTTGGGGCTCGGTTTGGCGGCTGCAGACGAAAGCACAAGGGTCAATCCAGAGCTTGCTTCCCAGCAATTGTCAGAGTTAAAGAAGCTGAACGCGCAGGCACTGCAAGAATTGCATAACGTAATCGGGGACTTGAGACCGTCCGTCCTGGACAATCTCGGCTTGGTGCCGGCCCTAAATGCTCAGGTGCGGGATTTCGAATCGCGCACTGGCGTGGAGGCGGATTTCGTCGTCGATGGAAAACGAACACGAGTCCGGGCCGATCTTGAAACCATCGTGTTTCGTATCGGTCAGGAGGCGCTTACTAACGTAGCCAAACATGCGGCGGCCGAGTCAGTCCATGTGCGCCTTCGTTTTAGGAGTAACTCCCTAAAACTCTCCATCGAGGATGATGGTCGTGGTTTCGATCCTGATGATGTTCTCTATGGTGATGGCTCACACCGTTCGGCATGGGGGTTGCTGGGTATTCAGGAGCGGGTCGCCCTTGTTGGCGGTCTCTGCTCCATCAGTTCCGAACCGCATAAGGGTACACAGATTGAGGCCACCATCCCCCTGATAGTAGAGGAAGATGAAGATGCCTAAGATCACGCTGATTCTGGCAGATGACCATGCCGTCGTCCGCTCCGGCCTTCGAATGCTTCTGGAAGTTCAACCTGACATCGAAATATTAGCAGAGGTCGAATCTGGTACAGAAGCCGTTGCCAAAACTCAGTCTCTTTTGCCCGACATAGTGCTCATGGATATTCAGATGCCCGGTCTTAATGGCATTGAGGCTACGAAGCAGATTAAGAAGCTAGCCCCTGACACGGCCGTACTGGCGCTGACAATGTACGAGGACGACCAGTATTTCTTCGAGATGTTGCATGCCGGGGCATCGGGCTATGTCCCCAAAAGAGCTGCGCCAGATGAGTTATTAACCGCGATCCGGGCTGTAGGGAGAGGAGAGGTCTATCTCTACCCTTCGCTGGCCTCCAGGCTAGTTCAGGATTATCTCAAACGGGCTGATTCTGGCGATCAGCCGCTGATTTACGACGACCTAACACCGCGTGAGCGAGAAGTCCTTACCTTGATTGCTGAAGGGCTAACCAATCCGGAAATCGCCGAAAAACTCGTCATTAGCGTCAAGACAGTAGACCGCCATCGCGAAAATATCATGAGGAAACTCAATCTTCACAGCCGAATTGATCTAGTTAAGTACGCACTCAGAATCGGACTGATCGATCTGGCTGATTGATTATCGTTTGATGGAATTGCCATTGAAATGGTGAGACGCCCCAGAGCCTGGCAGCCCGGGGCGTCTCTTTTTGGAGACGAGTATTCGGATTTAAT